>DQGR01000087.1 GCA_003524845.1 Patescibacteria group bacterium | reverse complement strand
GAGCAATAATAGATAGAGAAAAGCAGGTGCAAAAATTATCATTGTTGAATGAAGAAAGTGAGTTGGCCGTTCGTCATGCTGGATCCGCCAGCCGGTGGAGATAGCATCTTTTGAGATCCTATCAAGGTCGTTGCCTTTCCAGGATGACGTGGCATGCACTCTTTGCTTATGTTGCCACCACGGTAAAGTAAACAGAAACAGATACCCGAGAAGCAGGCTGCCATCCAGAAATGGCCGGTCCTGTTGGCCAATGCCCTGAAACCGAAACAGGGCAAAGGGCAGTTCCGGCAGTCCGACCAGTGTATGGCCATGGCGAAAATCAGACATGACATTGAGATAGAGCTTGAGATCGTAGCGGGTAACGATGGCAAAATGCAAAACCACGAACAACGCAAAAACAGCCGAAGTTATAACTAATTCTTTTAGTCTTCTTTGCCAGAAATAAAATCCGATTACAAACAGGGCAATCACGATGCCGGTTTGTTTAGTATGAAAGGCGAGACCAGAGAGAATTCCCAAAAGGATAGCTTTAAATAACGGAATCCTCACCAATTTGGCGGGTAGGGTGTCACGCGCGTGTCCCAAACTTCGCGCATAGTACCCGCCAATTCTGGCAGGGACTACTGAATGCGACTCAGTTTGGGATCCCTCGTGCGTGCCACCCTTCATTATTCCAAGTTTTAAAGATAGTTGTATAAAGAAAATGCTGGTTAATACAAGCGGCGTCAGTAAGTTTTCAGTTAACGATAGCCGGTTCGCAAATACAATACTCGGAATCGTGGCGTAGAGGAGAGTGGCAAGGAGTGCGATGTTTTGATCAAATGCTCGTTTGGTGATTGTGGCAATTAAAAGTAAGGTGATTACGCTTAGCCCGAGTGGCACCAGGCGCAAAGTAAAAAAGTTGACGTCAAAAATCGAATTGATACCATTTAATTTCATCCAGGTGCCGGTTATCAATGGATAGAGCAGTGGTTTATCAAACCACGGCGTAACTAAGCGGAATTCCTGTTTGCCAAATTGAATGCTTTGGCGATTTTCGTAGCTATCAAAATACGACCAGGAAGTGGGAGTACCGGTATTGAGTAAAGTGATACCAGCCCACGGATACTGCAGTTCGTCGCGCGTTTCCCCAGGCTGTGGGAACTCACCCAACTGGTAAAAGCGCAATATAAAACCTATAACAATTATTATAAATAGCCTGTAGTAAAAAGACCGGTTTTTCAAACGTTAACAACTTGGGCAGTTGTTACAACGGCTGCGGTATACCAGGAATAAACAGACCCATGCGCCAGACAGTCAAAACATTAATCGCAAGATACACAATAAATAATGTGAGTAAACCTTTTACGCGTAGTTTGTGCGGCAGCAGTTCAAGGCCTACGATTATACACAGTAGGAACATAAGCTGCGGTTGCCAGGAAATCTGGTGATTTTGATCAAAAATAGTTAATCCGAAACGGAGAGTTGAACTT
Organism: Patescibacteria group bacterium; assembly: GCA_003524845.1. Lineage (GTDB taxonomy): Bacteria > Patescibacteriota > Microgenomatia > UBA10105 > UBA10105 > UBA10118. The sequence goes on along the minus strand of DQGR01000087.1, from coordinate 12,090 downwards.
GCTAAAAATAAAAAGATTATAAGACTGGTAAATGGTGATAGTTTCCCACGCCAATAGTTAAGAAGCATCTGCGCCAGAAAAATTGTGATAAATGGAAACAGCGGAAACACATGCCAGCCGTAGAAACTAAAGCCAGCTCCACTGGCCACTAGGCTTAAGCAAACGAGAAAAACAAATGGAAACAGAAAAAGCGCAAATGTTTTTGACCGGGCCGCGCCAATCAGGCTTGCCGTATGTATTTCCACCGCAGTCCACAGCGGTGCTGCAAAAAGAATCAGATAGCCAAGGAGCATGCTGCCGTCAAACAATAAATGATCCTTTCTGCCAACAGTAGAAAAACTAAAGAGCGATGCCATAAGTTCCGGTAGTCCGGCGGAAGTAAACACCTGCTGAAACTCATTTTGCACACGCATAAACTGTTCCCAGCCATAATAGATGCCCATGCCATAATAAATCCCGAAGCCTGCCAAGCCAGCCAGTACCACCAATCCCAGCATTTTCCAGGTGCGTTGAGCAAGGAGCAACACGCTTATTGTAATTAAAAGAGAAATACCAATCTGTTTGGTGAGCACGGCCAAAAATACTCCGGTTGCAAGAAGTAAGCCAAATGCAAGTTTACGTTTTGACTCAAGAAAATAATAATAGGCAAGTAGTGTAAGTAATATGAGTGGTGTCAATAAATTTTCAGTCAGTGAAAAGCGATTGCTGACCGCAATTGTGGGAATTGTGGCATAGAGAAGTGCGGCAAGGAGTCCAGTTGCAGGAGTAAGAACTTTAGCTGCCAGTGCTCCGACCAGCACAATAGTTACAAAACTTAAAGTAATAGGCAGCAAACGTAGTACGCTCAGGCGTACGTCAAAAAAATCACGGGCGCCGGTTGCCAGCATCCAGCTGCCGGAAAGCAACGAGTATAAGGGCGGTTTTTCGAGCCAAGGAGATACAATTCGGAATGGTCCCCCCCATTTGTTATATACTGTTCCCTCAGAATAACTCGTAAACCATGACCAGGAACTCGGGACGCCGGTAGTTATTAATGACATACCTGCCCACGGATACAAAAACTCATCAGCCGTTTCGCCGTGAGGAGGCAAGGTATCATAACTAACCAGTCGTAATAAAACGCCAAATATGGCAATACATGCTAGAATTGCTATAAATGGAAAGCGTGATTTCAACACAATACTGACTATAATAATCAATATGCGCGCAAAATTACATACAGCGCTCATTTGGAGTGTGGGAATTGTTTTATTCGCGGGAGTTTTTCATCTTTATGTAACGAGCAAAGTGAGAGATCGGGGTGATTCACGGTATGTCTTGCATACGGCCCAAAGTATAATTTCAGAAAAAAATACCGATCTTAACGAATACAGCTGGTTAATCGATAAAGAAGGTATTTATAAAACCCGCACTCTGACACGAGAAGGACATATTTATTCCATCTATCCAATTGGAACGACTTTATTAACGGTTCCCTTGGTTGCAGTCTACGACTGGTATAGCACGAACTTTATCAATCCAATCGGTGTAAACAAACAGGTCGTGCTTACGCAAACAGATCGTTTGGATACGTTTTTGGCCGCCTTGTTTACAGCACTGGCCATCATCACTATTTACGCTATTGGCCTTACTATTGTTCCCTGGTATTACGCACTACTGGGCAGTGTCAGTATTGCATTGGGTACCAGTGCTTGGACCTCAGCTGCTCGAACATTGTGGCCACATGGTCCATCAATGCTAATGCTTGCCCTTGCGCTGTGGTTACTGATTAAAGCTCGGAAACATCAATTCTTAGTTTTACTTGCACAAATACCTTTAGCTTACAGTTTCATAATCCGGCCTACCAACTGTATTCCGCTCATCCTGTTTTCTATTTATGTGTTTATAAAGTATCGCAGAATTTGGTTAACTTCAGTACTCCTGTCCATACTATTGTTAGTGCCATTAATTATCTACAATCTACATATTTTCGGAAACCTGCTTTCACCCTTTTATTATCCGGGGGGCATTAGCATGGGCCCTTATACTCACACTTTCCGCTTTGGTCTCGAAGGACTTATGGGTTTATTAGTCAGTCCTAATCGCGGGCTGTTTATTTTTTCACCTTTCATTCTATTTATTTTTATAGGGGTAATACTTGCCATCAAACGGAAAGAAATTACCTTACTGGACGTGCTGATATTTGTCGGGATAGTTATCCATTGGATTTTAATTTCTAATTATCAAGGCTGGTGGGGCGGTTGGGGATTTGGACCACGCTACTTTACCGATACCCTGCCCCTTTTTGCCTATATGGCGTTTCTGTTTTTCAAACAAATTAAAGCGCTTAAAATAAAATACAAATTGACACTTTTAAGCCTCTTTGTACTTGCTTCTCTGGTTAGCATCGGAACTTACCGGTCAGGGGCAACTTACTATCCAACTATGTATTGGGATGGGAATCCGGTAAATATTGATTTTCATCCCGAACGAGTGTGGGATTGGAATGATCTTCAATTCTTACGCAGATAATACAATGAAATCTACCCTACTTTTCTTAGCCGCGATTACCGTTCTCGGTACAATTGCCGTTCGGGATTTATTGCATACCGGTTATTTTGAAAGTCATGACGGAGTGATTCATGTTATGCGCCTTACTCATTTTGATGAGGCGCTAAAATCAGGGCAATTTCCGGTGCGCTGGCTCTCGACCTGGTCAGGGGGTTACGGCTCACCCGTCTTTAACTTTATTTGGCCATTACCCTACTATGTGGCGGCTTTAATTCATTGGATCGGCTTTTCTTACGCAGCGAGCATTAAGCTCATACTACTTGCCAGTTTTGCGTTATCAGGATTTACGTTTTATTTATTTTTTTACGAAATCAGTCGTAATCGGTTTGCAGCATTTGCGGGAAGCATGCTTTATCTGTGGGCACCATATCGGTTTACCGATATTTTCATTCGGGGAGCTTTAGGTGAAGCAACCTCATTTTTATTTTTGCCACTGGTTTTATGGATAGTGCATGTCGGCTCCCGATCTGAAAAAAGATCCGTTTCCCCGTTCTGGGGAGTAGTGATTGCACTTTTTATTTTTACTCACAACATGATGGCAGTTTTAGGTGTTGGGTTTATGACTTTATACGCTGTGTGGCTGACAGTTAAAGATAAAATATCTTACCGGTTTTTACTTTCACTACTGTGGGTTATTGGTATTGGCTGTGGAATTGCGGCGACCTATTGGTTACCCGCCGTAGTCGAACAAAGTTATACCCGACTAAGCAGTTATTTAAGCGGGTCATACGGTATGCATTTTGTACCATTACCAGCGCTATTTAACTCGGCCTGGAAGTACGCTTATGCCGCTCCCTGGAGTCAGGAACACTCGATGTCATTTCAAGTAGGTTTAGTTCATTGGTTGCTGTTTTTCTTAAGCTTTATATTTCTGCCTCTAGTGTATAAAAATTACAAACAAATGCGGCCGGTCGTAAGCCACGGGATATTTTTTTTAATAACTGCGGTAGTCTTAATTCTAATGATTACCACTCCAACTGGAGAACAGTTGTACCATTTTATCCCGCAGTTGTCCTTTCTGAATTATCCCTGGCGGCTGTTGGAAATCATGACTTTTGCCTTGAGTGTGGTAGGAGGAACATTAGTTGCCATAATTGGAAAAGGTCAAAAACTCGCCGGGATCGCATTAGTCATAACACTTATCTATATAAATTTGCCAATGAGTCGGATTGTAAGTCAGTCGCTTACTTATTCGGACCAGGAATATTACCAGCTCATCCGCACGAATACAGGATTTTTACCTGATAGTGAATTTTTGCCGCCGGGGTATGAATTCCATACATTACTTAAAGAGCGAGGTGATAAAAATAGAGATTTGGTTGAATTTGTAGACAATAACAATAATGGCAACATGCACACTGAAACTCTTTCACCGCTTCACTTTAAAACTTCAGTAATTACTAGTGAACCACAGCAGGTGCGTATTAATCAGTTTTTCTTCCCGGGTTGGCAGGTGAAAGTGAATACAAACCTGGTAGAGATTACTAAAGATGAATTTGGACTCATGCAAATTGCAGTACCGTCCGGCAGCAATACGGTTGAGGTAGCGTTTCAGAATACGTGGACACGAATTATAGCAAATGTGGTGAGTGCGTTGAGCGCTACAATAATCCTTGTATTGGGTATATGGCAGATAATGAGAAGAAAAGTGCGGGTAAGTTTTTAATTACTTCTTTGAAGAAAGTTCCTCCAGAGTCAAACCTGCCTGTTCTGTAGGATTTAGACTTACATATTTACGATCACTTAATTGGTGAAGCGTGTATCCGGTAGGAGTCATGTAAGCGATCATTAGGTCATTATCAGGACTTTTACCGATTAAAACATCATTCGTCAGCCACACCGGGTCGTGGATGCCTGGTATAGTTGTTTCATACACATCATCTTTATATATTACTGTATTCCAGGTTTCATCTTGCCCATCATCAGGAGTCACAACGTAAGCAAAACGGCTTTCGTTTGGAGACCAGGCAGGGTATTGCACTCCGTCTGTGTTAAAACCATTAACTTCAAGGATTCCTAAATTCTGTCCTTGTTCATCGAATAGTTGAATTTGGTCTGGTTGACCTTTTGGAAAAGTAGATATACCGAAAATTTTACCGTCCGGTGTCCAGTCATAAAATCGAATGCTACCGGGTGTATAGGGAAGTTCAATTACCTCGCGAGTGCCGGCTAATTCTTCAATTTGATCAGGTATCACATCACGAAAATTGAAATGTGGTATTGTTATTTTAATATCCGGTAGTCTCTGTCTTAGACTTTCTAATGGTTCTTCGAGCCTATTGGCAATATCTGCTAAGACCTGTTTTGGATTTTCTCCCAGTTTATTTTGAATTTCATCCGCAAGTAAGGATAATCCCTGTTCGAGTTTTTCAAAATTCGGATTCTTAAGTTCGATAAGTTCTAATGTGGCCGTAGGAGTTTCCCGTATAAATGAAATATTTTCACCAGCAACTTCCGGAAACTGAGCATTTTCTGCAAAGACTGTGGTTAATCCATCAGCAGTAATGAAGAGAATGCTCCGATTGTTTTGATTTTCTGCCAAATATCCGCGTCCGTCAGGCGTATAAACAGGGTCTTTACCGATCGGACTGACGTAACGAAATGATTGCTTTGTTAAATCAAATTCTCCAAAGCCATACCACTGACCATTTCCATAAATAGTGGCAATCACTTTTGTGCCGTCAGGTGAGGCAGCCGGGGCAAAAAAGCCGGTGCCGGGTGGTATTTCGCAGGTAATTGGCTCGAAGTCCTGTCGTTCAGGTTTGGCTAATACTCGTCGTATGTCTGGAATTAAAAAAGCTCCAGCTGCCGCAGCACCTGCAACTTTGAAAAAGTCTCTCCTAGTGAGTCCTTGAGGTTGTCTGTCTAGGTTTGGCATAGGCTCTTATTATACCATTTCTCTTCAAACTTGAGGCTAAAATAGGGAATGAAGCCTACTTAAACGCCTCCCAGAGCTTCATTTTGATGTAGGACTGGTAGGGGATATCGCGCTTGTTTGCTTCCATTTTGATCCGGTCAAGCAGGCCCTTAGGCAAGCGGAGCGAAATAGTTTGGTTACTGGGTTTCAAATTTGGAAAAACAACTCGTTCTGCTTTATTCCAGTCAAAATAATCCACTGATGAGTGAGAAGCCCAGAACTCGCGCTCCTCATCCTCATTCTTAAATTCAGGAAGTTTTTTTAATTTCTTTACCATACATACTCCTTTCTTTTTTATCTTGATCACGAGCAGAAATTACTCTAATCTTGTTATTTCTGATCGTAAAGCTAACAAATAGCAACCGGCCTTGTTGCGTTTGCCCTAAACACTTATACCTTTTTTCTGCAGTTGAGTGTTTGACATCCTTACTTGTTACTAAAGGGATATTAGTAAATACCTGTTCTGCCTCTTTATCACTTACACCATGCTTATCCCAATTTTTATTTCTATTTCCGGCGTCCCAGTCAAACTCTTCAGAGGGGAACATATGTATAGTATAAACATATACAAAATGCTGTCAAGTATGACTCTCTTTCAGTCGCCGGGCTTGTATTTTTGACTTAAAATCTGCCACAATGAGGTGCACGTATGAAACTGAAGTTGCGCACACGCACCGGAGTGCTGTTGCTGTTATTTATCGGCTTTCTCGTGTACTTTGCTTCACTCTCGAATGGGTTTATCCTGGGCGACGATATAGACCAGATTCTGGAAAACCCGCAGATTCGCAGTCTTGCAAATATCCCCTGATTTTTCACCGGCAGCGCGTATCTTAAATATCACTTGCATTGATTTCTCTAATCTACTAGAGTAAAAATATAAGTTATTTTTTGTAAAAACTCACGAAAGGGGGTGATTTTGCATGTTCAACCTCGGTACACCTGAGATCGTTGTGATAGGCATTGTTCTGCTCATCCTGTTTGGCGGCAAAAAACTACCAGAGCTTGCGAGAGGTATGGGTAGCTCACTTAAAGAATTCCGCAAAGCAGCTGGTGAAAATGCATAAAATCTTATGAAATCTGCCCGATTTGCACACTTTGCATATTTGGCAATTCTTCCTGTTGTAGCCTTGGCGTTTCCCCTAAACGCTAAGGCTGCTTCAGGTAATGCTCAAGTATGCGCGCCAGGTACTTTGTGTACCGTGGGTGAATTTTTATATAATGACGCATATGCGCCGATTACCGCAGCCACATGCAGAATCACTACCAGCTATCCTGATGGAACTCCTCTCCATAACGGCCTGGTGATGAACTCTGCTCCCGATGGTTGGTATTCGTATGAGTTTACCGCCAGCTCACGGGAAGGACTCTACCGCACCCAAGTTTGTTGTACCTCAGGCTCAAATTATTTATGCCTTGATAAAACCTTTGAAGTCAGATCGGTAGCTACGGTATCTGCGTCGAGCATTCTTTCTGCTGTTTGGGGATATACGGGCCGGACCCTCACCAGTTTTAGTATGCTCGTTTCTAATATTTGGAACCACTCAACCCAAAATCTGGCGGAAAACAATATTTCAGATATAAAGACTGCTCCGGTGACCACGATTCAAACTGCTACTGCGGAAACGGGAAATTTCCCCGAACAAATGATTACACCCACTATTGAAAATATTCTTGAGGATGATGACAGCACCAATCAAAATATACAAAATAAACTGCAAAAATCAAAAGAAAACACACAACTTTTGAGCACCTCAGCAGTTCATATTAAAAGCAAATTATTATTACTGAAAGAAAAATGGACGAGTTTAAGTAGCCAAAAAATTACAACCACTATTTCTGAACTCGAAAAACTTTTAGGGAATAAATCAGATATAGAACCCAGTTCTCTCCATGGGCAGCTCGAATGGTTTACTGCTAATTGGAATTTGGCCATCACAAAAAGACTTCAGCTCACGGAGCAAAAAGTAGCTTCATCTTTGCCACAATTAAAAGAAATTGCCGAAACAAAAATTGAATTAGACTCAGCTCCAGAAGAAATCCAAACGGTAACTCTGTTGCTTGATCAATTTATTCGCCTTATCGGTGAGAAGCAAGACGAACCTGCAGTAAACACCTTATTTGGTAATGTAAATAAGCAACAAAAATTGGCAGATAACCTGGACCAACTCTACCAAAAAACGACGGCATTTTTAGTTCAGGTAGATACCGATGACACAGATTCATTGACAACCGATGCCAATGACATAGCCTACGAAATAAGTAAAATCAACCAGGTACCTGAAGTAAATCAAACTATTTTAGATACATTTCCGCCAAAAAATGAAACGAAAGCTTTCAAAAATAGAATACTCGCACTTCGTGGTTTAGTAAAAGCCAACGTCGCACTGCTGCTTAATGGCAGTAATCAACCCATACATACTGTTTGGCTTGAAGAGGGAAGTATCGTATTTAAATCTCTGATGTCCAATCCATCCAAAGTGCTTGAACAGACAATGCCTTTGAAATTTTATTTGCCAAAAGAAGTAACTCAAGAAAACGTCAGTAAACTCGATGAAGAATTAGCCATTCATTTTGATATGGAAAAAGAGCAATCATATGTATCCGGGGAATTTACGTTGGCGCCATCTGAAACCAAAACTGTTTCCGTGACCGTTGACGAATCGGTATTTCAAATTGGTCAGTCTCAGCTTGCCTCTCTAGAGGAACAAGTAGCAGTCCTCGCAAAACCGCTTGAACACACTGCCTACTTTGCCGAAGGGGTTACAGTAAGTGCTGATATTAAAGCAGCCCTCGCGAGAATTAAAGCATTGCATATAGCTGGCGTGATACCTGAAGCACGAGTTAAAAATTTCCAGCAAGCTCAGATTGAGTATGAAAGGATAGCAGAAAAATTCACGCAATTGAAAGAATTAACCATGAGCGCCGCGGCGCCAGGAACAGTTCTCGGTTTTGTCAGTAGTATCGGGCATAGTACGGTATGGGGTCTGGTGGTGATTATGATTGCTGGATTTTTATTTTTAGCCATTTATATACATAAAGTACGAAAAAATATAGCGGTTATTCCGAATACGGTGAAATCGCCTGCATATCTGCGAGCTAAAAGATACATCCGATTCAGAAGAATCGTTAGACTGTTGATCGTGGCTATCGGATCAGGTTTACTGGGAGTTGGCAGCGCTTATAAGGTTTTAGCCCGGCAACAGGATGGTTTTGTCTATAAAGCTTCCGGTACCAGAATAGTTGCAGATGCAGTGGTGCCGCAAGATACAGAAGAACCAGTACTTTCAACTGCAACAAAAACAGTCAGCTTGTTTGTTCCAGACGGTGCACACATTGCTATCCATTTGGAGCCTGCCCTGAGTTCGAAAGTTGTGATATACCTGGACACAACACAGATAGTTGCGGAAACAAAGCGTCAAGATGGTTGGGTTAAAATATCAGTAGCTCCGTCAACGGGCAATGTGATCACAGGGTGGGTAGATGCAGATTTTATTGAACCAAGTTCAATCGGTGAAACTGCATCAACCCAGGCAACTAGTGAACAAGCAGCGCCCGTAGTTGCATCCGATAATCAACAACAGTTTGTCCTCATCAAGAATACGCCCACTGGATTTCTGAGTGTTTATGAGAGCCCAGGGGAGGAAGAAATCACCAAAGTTATTCCGGGGGAGTCGTTTATTTTCCTGAGAGAAGATGCTGATTGGGTGCAAATTGGTTTGGATGATGCGAGTCAAACGCCCGGTTGGATAGAAAAAACGTATATTGAAAAATTATAAAGTGCTTTTATAAAGTACTGAGGTCGCAGGCAACCGGGGAAGGCGCTAATTATTTTTCTTCGCCACTTTTGACTGCTTTACGCAGTTCTTTAATGGCTTCTCCCAGACCTTTTGCAAATTCTGGAAGTTTTTTACCACCAAAAATTACCAAAATAACTGCCGCTATGATTATGAGTTCAGTAGGCCCAATGTTTCGAAACATGCATTCTCCTTTTCTGTTATAAATGGTGTGTTTTTAACAGAAACTTGTTACATAATAATGTAAGTTCAAAGAGAAATGCAAGAGGCAAAAAAAGCAGGAGTAATGAAAGTAAATCAGTTGGGGGCATAAGGGCTGCAAAAACCAGTGAGACACCATACACCAGCAGGCGTTGTTTGACCACCTGATGATAACCAAAAATTTTGAGCCGCATCAGTATGGTTAAACCAATTGGAAATTGAAATCCGATGCCCATGAGGATTGAAGTCAAAAGAACCTGAGATAAAAGTAGCGAAACATCAATAAAATTGCCGATATTCAGCTCAATTGATTTTTGAAAAAAAATTATGAGTACGTATTTCATCATCATTACCCCATACGTAAAACCACTAATAAAGAGCAAAAATCCGAGCGGAATAAGAACGATGAGGCTTTTAAATTCCGATTTTTTCAGGGCAGGTTTAACAAAAATCAAAGCCTGAACCGTAACAGCTGGAAACACGGCGACAGAACCTAAAAGAAGCGCTGAATTAATGGCTAAACTCAAAAATTGAAACGGAGAAGTAAAAACAATATTCAGTCCCTTAAGCGAAAATATCTGTAACACCAGGGTAATGATACGTTCATAATAGATAAAACCGATGGCAGCTGAAATAATAAATAACGAGATGACAAAGAGAGTTCTGCGGCGGATTTCAGCTAAAAAAGGAGAGTATTTTATAATCGCCAGCTCAACTTCGGAAACAATTTTCTCAGTTTCAGGCATGTTTATCGTTTTTATTTTTGACGTTGGTAGCTTTAACGGTTTTTTTCAATTCCTGTTCTGTTTCTGAAATGGCGCTCGTAATCTCATTTTTGGCTTGTTTTAGATCTTTAGTGGCTTCGCCAAATCCCCGCGCCATTTCCTGCAATTTTTTACTGCCAAAAAGAACCAGCAGGACAAATAAGATAACAATAATTTCAGTTGGCCCCATAAACTAGCTTCAATAATAAACCACCTAAACAGGTGAGCGCAAGGAGGTAAAGAGCGTGCGAATGCCCTCAATGCTTTAAATTTTTCTCAGCGATACGCCGTACCAGAAAGATCCGTTCCAAATTTCCAGGCGTTTTAATTCAGTATTTAGCCCGATAGTCCCGCGCTTGGGGTTGGCGGGTCTGCCTGACGTATTCCAGGTAGCAATTCGGCCCAGGCCGAGCATGATCGACAACCCACCTCCGATGCTTAAATAGCGAGGGGTATTTTTTGAAAATTCGGGTGTTGGGGCGAGTTTTACCTGCGGATCAGTGGCACTACTACGCGCAAGCTGATTGTTGGTTGTACTCGCAGCGAGTACGTTATTACCAGGCAGTATCACCCCGGTTCCGCCGGTGGCATTCTCACTACCCGCAAGAATATCCTGGCTTTCTCCCGGTATAATTAAGAAGGCATCGGTTGAGTGAATAACTCGTATTTCTTTTCTTTTGCTGGCATCGGTAGTGAAAATGGCGAGTGGGTAGGCGAATTTACTCGTATTAGTAGTGTAGATAAGCCGTACCTCTTTCCGTTTGCTGGTATCGGTTGCGTGCAGGATGACTGGACCATTTAACTTGTAGGTTTCGGTGGCGTGCGCGAGCGCATACGCTTTCCGCAGGTATGTATCGACAGTATGGATAGTTTGAGGCGACCTTTTCTTACTTGCATCAGCAGCATGAGTCAGGCTGGTTTCTCTCCTCTTGGTAGCATCGGTGGCATGAGCAACGATTGGACCTGTTAGTTTATAAATATCGGTAGTCTGAATCAGCCGGACTTCTTTTCGTTTGCTACTATCAGTTGAGGACGAAACAATCGGACCGTTGAGCTTAAAGGTCTCGGTGGCGTGCGCGAGCGCATACGCTTTGCGCAGGTAGGCATCGCTCGTATGGGCAGTAGGTAGATGTTTCATAGCCACTAAAATTGATCCATAGGTATACTGTACCAGAGAAATCCATCCCAGATTTCTAATTCGTCTGTTTGATGGTTAAATCCAATAGTACCTTTCTTGGGGTTCACTGGTCTACCCAAGATGTTCCAGGTAGCCATCTGGCTCGGTCCAACCAGCGTGTCGGTGGTAACGTTTAAGTACGGGGCATTTTTTAACAGTTCCGGACCATCTACAGCCGGGCGCAGTGGTATGCCTGCTCTAAAAGCAGCTGATGGAGAAAGCGATGCTGATGGTGAAAGGGAAGCAGAACTGGCTGACGGAGAAACGGATGCGGAAGCACCACTGACTCCAGCTGACGGGGAGGCCGATGGTGATAGTGATTGTGAACCACTTTCTCCTCCTTGTGAGGGAGATGCTGATGGGGAAAGAGAGGCTGATGGACTTTCACTGGCAGACGGACTCAATGAAGCCGAAGGAGACAAAGATTTACTAGCGCTGGCACTGGGTGATAGAGATCCACTTTGGGAGGTAGATGCCGACGGTGACAAAGATGCACTCGCACTCACTGATGGGGAAAGTGATGCGCTTGGTGATAATGAAGCAGAAACAGAAGCCGATGGTGAAAGACTGGCACTGGGACTCAAACTCGCACTCTCTGATGCGCTAGGACTCAGTGATGCTGATGGAGACAAAGAAGCACTCTCCGAAGCACTCGGAGATAACGAAGCAGATGGCGAAAGAGAGGCA
>DQGR01000071.1 GCA_003524845.1 Patescibacteria group bacterium | reverse complement strand
TCCACCATGTGGATGAGCTTCATGATATAACCGACGCCAACCAGTATCGTGCGTTCAAACGCTTGCCCAGTACGACCATCGTAGAGGGTGACTTTCCCATTGGTGGGAAAGTGAGATTTATCAAGTTCCTGTTGAATGCGTTCCTCGGAAATTTTTTCAAAAACCGGCACTGCTACTTTATACCCNNGAAATAATAATATCAACCGGTGTACCATCGGATAGATAGGGCATATCTGCTTCTGAGACGATTTTGGAAATGACCCCTTTATTGCCATGGCGCCCCGCGAGCTTATCACCAACCACTACTTTACGGATTTGGGCGACTTTAATGATAATTTTTCGGTTCGCCCCAGATTCCAACTCGTCACCTTTTTCCCGATCCAGAATTTTAATATCAATGACTGTCCCCCGTTCGCCGTGCGGCATGCGGAGCGACGTGTCTCGGACTTCACGGGCTTTTTCGCCAAAAATTGCGCGCAGCAAGCGTTCCTCGGCGGTTAATTCAGTTTCGCCTTTGGGGGCAATTTTTCCAACCAGAATATCATTTGGACCGACTTCGGCGCCAACCACGACAATTCCTTCTTCGTCCAGATTCTGTAATGCATCTTCACCGACGTTGGGAATATCCCGCGTAGTTTCTTCGGGTCCGAGTTTTGTGTCAACCACGGTAGCTTCATATTCTTCGATATTAATTGAGGTCAAAACGTCATCGCGCACCAGGCGGTCGGAGATCACAATTGCGTCTTCATAACCCAATCCGTCATAACTCATGTAGGCAATCAGGAGATTTTGTCCGAGTGCCAACTCGCCATTTTGGCTTGCCGGACCATCGATAACAATTTCGCCAGGCTTAACTTTTTGGCCAGGTTTGACGAGCGCTCGTTGTGAGTAACAGGTTGATTGGGCAGAGCGCTTAAATTTCTCGATCCGATACGTATCTTCGGTTTTGGGCCCGGTTTTAATGACCACGTGCGTCCCATCGACATAGGAAACAACACCGGCATTTTTGGCGTATGCCACACGCCCCATCGCGCTTGCTACCTCGGACTCCATTCCGGTTCCTACCACCGGCGAATGCGGAGTCAAAAGTGGTACTGCCTGACACTGCATGTGCGTACCCATCAGCGCCCGGTTTGCTTCATCATGGGCGAGGAATGGAATCAGGGAAGCTGATGTCCCCACCACCTGACGCGGAATAATATCAATGTAATCAATCTGTTCAGACAACACTTCAATAAAATCACCGCGGTAACGCGCCGGCACGCGCTCATTCATAATAAACCCGTCTGTGTCAAGTACTACATCCGCGTGCGTAATTTTAACTTCCCGTTCATCATCTGCGGCCAGATAGGCGATCTCGTTGGTAAGACGGACATGTAATTTACCATTTTTAGTTTCCTTTACTACTTTCTTATAGGGGGTTTCCAGAAATCCGTATTCATTCACCCGGGCATAGAGGGCCAAATACGTCACCAGTCCGATATTTGGTCCTTCAGGGCTGCGCACCGGATCAATCCGGCCATACTGCGATGCATTAATATCACGAATTGAAAAAGAAGCACGTTCGCGGGAAATACCGCCGCTGCCCATGACCGTAAGCCGGCGTAAGTTATCAACCTCAGCCAGCGGATTGGTCTGATCAAGAATAGTAGAAAGTTGACTCGAGCGGAAAAAGTCATTAATCGTCGCAATTACCGGTCGGGCGTTGACAATTTGTGTGGGTGTCAATTCATCTTCGGGGGTTGAACCAGCCAGGCTCATTTTTTCTCTAATCATCCGTTCCAGCCGCAGTAAACCAATTCGAAACGCGCTGGTGGCTACCAGCTCGCCGACGCGACGCACCCGGCGATTTGCCAGATGATCAATATCGTCAATATACCCTTTCCCATTGGTAAGCCCAATCAGATAGCGCACCGCGCCCAAAATGTCATCTTTATTTAAAACCCAGTTTTTATTGGTATTCTCAACTGCCAACCCGAGCTTTTTGTTCATTTTAAACCGTCCCACCCGACCGAGATCGTAACGACGGCTGTTAAAAAACATGTTGGTCAGGAGCTCCTGGGCGTTATCTAACACTACCGGTTCTCCAGGACGCATTTTGCGATAAATTTCGAGCACCGCATCAATCTGGGATTTAGTCGGATCTTTCTCAAGTGTCATCTCGATATACGAATGGTCGGGATTAATATCAACTGCTTTGAACAAGTTAAGCAGCTCTTCATCACTGCCAAAGCCAATTGCTCGCAGTAACGTCGTGGCCACAAATTTGCGGCGGCGGTCAATCCGGACTGAAATGACGTCATTTTTGGCAACCGCAAATTCCAACCAGGATCCATGTAGCGGCCGGATTTCGGCGCTAAATAGAGTTCTTCCGGTATTCGGATCAATTGAACCGTTAAAGTAAACGCCGGGTGAACGGACTAACTGGTTCACCACACAGCGTTCAATGCCGTTAATGACAAAAGTACCGTTTTCCGTCACCGCCGGAATATCTCCTAAAAACACTTCCTGGGTAATTGAGCGGCCGGTTTGTTTGTTCGTCAAAGTCGCCTCAACCCGCAGCGGCATATCATAGGTCACCCCTTTTTCCAACGCTTCCCGGGCCGTATGGGGTGGTTTACCAAATACATAACCGCCGAAACTCAACGACCAGTTTTTACCGGTAAAATCTTCAACCGGGGAAATTTCATCAAGGAGTTCGCGGATGCCGTGATCGAGGAACATCTGGTATGATTCCCGTTGCACAAGCGTCAGATCAAGCTGTGGAAGGTGCGAAGCTTTTTTGCCCCAGTATTGACGATGTGCTGCGCTTTGCATTAGTTTTTAAGAAAGTGGGTAAATACGACAAAAAAAGGCGTACTCCACGTTTATCGTACGCTTTTTTCTATTTAATTACTGATAGTTATACCACGCGTTCCCGATCTTGTCAAGATCACTAAACTGGGGTAATCAAAAGAAGTTGGCACATTGTCAGGAGTACTATTCACGAGAATTTGTGGTTGAATTTCTTGATTTCCTTGATGTCTAGAGGAACGCCCGGTGACAGTACGGTTTTACCGGCACACGCTAACCCAGTTAACCCAAGCCGCTAGAGAAAGCAGGAAGGCACGACCACGCTGATTCACATGTGGGTGATGGAGTGATTGAAAGCACCCTGGCGTGAAGTCGTACAATGGCACGAAGGCGACATGTGTTTGGTCAGATTGAGGACAAGAGAAAAGGGGTAAAGAGGCTTATAGCTAAATTATGTTAGTCTACTGATAGATAGTACCAATCGAGGAAAGAGCTGCCTCGGAGAATTGCTTTGTCTAAGGAAGTGGTGATTTTCACTCTGCTTGCAAGTAGTTCCCACTTACCCCCATACCCATCTTGTTTTCCCAAAATGCTCTTTACATGTACTCCGTCAGGGGATTTAGTGAGGATTAATTGTAAGTCTTTTCCCCTCATTTTGAGATAGGTATCAGCCAACAAGAGCGCCTCAAGCGCTGAATACTCTGATGTAGGGCACAAAAACTCCTCCTCAAAGCGCACTTGGTACTGGGTATCTTTCCATTTCTCACCTTCCCGGAAAGTTAAATCTGGATAAATTCTTACTTGTACGCATCTTTTCATTGCATCCCATCTACGCTCAAGTCTTCGGTCACTGGGGTTCCAAATGGCAAGTGCTACACCACCAAACAAGGCGCAAGATAACAGAAATAGGCTATTAAGATAAGAGTTGCCTGTTCATGGTTGATTTAATAATTATACATATGTGAGCAACTTGCTATTGCTCTCGATAGATCAACTCCCAGTTATCTTCGTCTTCCAGCGAATATACTTGTTCAAGGGTGAGCAGGAGAAAATCTCTACATCGGAGACCCATGCGGAAAATATGGGTATTGTCTGGCCCAGGGAAATCCTCATAGAGGTAACTGTTAGCTGCTTGTCAGTTCTCACTAAAATATTAACAGAA
>DQGR01000013.1 GCA_003524845.1 Patescibacteria group bacterium | reverse complement strand
GCCCCGGCCGCATCATTGGTATGCAAGGTTGATAAAACCAGATGCCCGGTCAAAGCTGACTGGATCGCCATGTTTGCCGTCTCACCGTCCCGGATTTCCCCGACCATAATAATGTTTGGGTCGTGCCGAAGTAATGCCCGTAGCCCCGCTGCAAAGGTCAGCCCCGCTGCCGGGTTCACCTGGGTTTGGTTGACCCGCTTGATGCCATACTCCACCGGATCTTCAATCGTACAGATGTTTACCTCGGTGGTATTAAGCAGCGTCAAAATACTGTAGAGTGTGGTAGTTTTTCCAGATCCGGTTGGCCCGGTCACCAGAACCATGCCGTGTGGTTTATCAATATTGGCTTTGATAAGCTCAAGATTGTGCCCAACTACGCCTAATTCCTCCAGAGACAGCGGCCGTTGCGATTCGGGAAGTATTCGAAGGACGATATTTTCTCCGTGAAATGCGGGCAAAATGGAAACGCGCAGCGCAATATACTCTTCTTTTAACTTAAACTTAAACCTACCGTCTTGCGGTACCCGGTGTTCGTCAATTTTGAGTTGGGCCAGAATTTTAATGCGGGCCACAATTGCCGGATGGATACTTTTAGTCAACGTCAGTGTATCCTGCAAAATGCCATCGATCCGGAAACGGACTAAAAAATCAGTTTCCGTGGACTCAAAGTGAATATCTGAAGCGCCTTCGGCGGCGGCGTATTCAAGCAGTGTATCGAGAATCCGAATCACCGGCAGATCCTGAGCCAGTTTAGTGACATCCTGATCTTTTGCAGTTTTGCTTTTCTCAAGATTCTCCTGAATTATTTTGGTATAGACATCCTTAATATTCTTTTTGTACTGGCCAAACGCTTGAGTTAAGTTTTCGGAAGCTGCGCAAAATATTTTTAGTTTTTTACCGGTTTTCCGCTTTGCAAATTCGCGCGCCTCAAGATCTGACGGATCTTCCATAGCCAGATGCACTTCATCGTCCGTTACTTCAAACGGAATCATCCGGAATGTGGTTGCAGCTTCTTCCGGAATCAGGTTCAGAATTTCTACGGGGATGGTCTTATTGCGCAGGTTGATCGGAGGAACATTGTAGTACTGGGCAATCAGCGTTCCCAGCGCCTCTTCATTAATTAACCCGCGGTAAATGAGTACGTCGGACAAAGTTTTTCCGAGTTGTCCCGCGGTTTTGATTGCGGCGTCAAGCTCAGCAGCAACCACAAAACCGGATTTACTGATAAGATCACGTAGCTGATCGGGCAGGATCATAGAAAATATCCAATATCCAATATCAAATTTCCAATTCTCAACTCCGCCCGAAGCGGAGTCAAATTATCCAATTATTTTTGAAATTGATCATATTGGATAATTGGCAGCCTTGGACTATTTTGGCAGGTGTTCTTTTATCTTATTAATCATTTCAGTTGGAGACAGATTGGCTTTGATGACGAAATCAGTGGCCCCCATTTTTTTGGCGCGGACGATCTCATCTTCCTGTCCCAGGTTTGAATATACGAGAATCGGCGTATTTCTGGTCTTTTCGCTCTGCCGTAACTTTTCCAGAACACTGAAGCCGTCAAGCCGCGGCATCATGATATCAAGGACGATGAGGTCCGGCGCTTGCGTTTCGGCAATTTGCAACCCGTCCTCGCCATTTTCGGCTGAGATCACTTCGTACCCGTCCACCGACAACCGGGTGGAATAGATTTTAACCAGCAGCGGATCGTCTTCGATAAAGAGAATTTTTGCCATCCTAGAAGGTATTATACATCTTTGTCAGGCTATCGCAAGAAAAAGAAGTTATTTTATAATGGGCAGGGAGAAGAAGAAGGTCGTGCCTTTACCGACAGTTGAGGTAAGCCAGATTTGGCCCTGCAGGCCTTCAATGATTTTCTTGCTGATGTATAAACCAAGCCCGGTGCCGCCGGTTTGGCGCGAGTAGGTACCGCGCCTGACTTGCGAAAACTTCTTAAACAACAAGTCCTGATCTTCCGGTGCAATACCATTACCGGTGTCGGTAACTGAAGTCACCACCATATCTTTGTCAACCTTTGCTGACACGGTAATCCCACCCTGGTGCGTAAACTTAATGGCATTACCAAGCAGGTTGATAAGTACTTCACGAATTTTATCCTCGTCAGCCAAAACCAGCGGCAGATTTTCAGTTTTATCAATAGTCAATGTCAAACCGCGCTCCTTGGCTGCCATTTGCATATTGTCAACTTCATCCTTCATTAGTTTACTCATGTCAACATTCGTCACCAGAAACTTAAGTCTCCCTGACTCAATCCGGGAAATGTTTAATAAATTATTGACCAAACGGATCAACCGGTCATTTTCACTGTATGCAGCAGTNNATCGGCGACCTGAGTTCATGCGAAGCGAGCGACACAAACTCATCTTTAAGTTTGTCTAGTTCTTTGAGTTTCTCATTGGCAATTTTCAAATTTTCATATAACTGCGCTCGGTCAAGTGAAGTACTAACCACGTTTAGTAATTGTTCCAGCGTTTCCCTTTGAACTCTTGATAAATCATCAACTTTTTTTGCTAAAGCAATATTTATAACCCCTAGGCATTTTTCTCCCAATAGAATTGGATAAAGAATCAGAGTCTTGATACCGGTAATTTCTTCCACTTTATCCGCATCCCTTTGTCGAACATGCGGAACCAAGATATCTAACAAATTTCCAGTAATCTTTCGTTCCTTATCTTTAACAACGTTAATTGCTAAATTACTTAAGTTATCAAGTCCAACCACAAAGCTCTCAAGCGGCTTTCCAAGGTATTCCAACGCTTTAATAATTTCTGCTGATCTGGTAATCGCTATAGGTTTTAAAATATTATTTTGTTCATCAATTAAAGAAATGAGAACCGCGGTAAGGTTCAGTTCTTTGACAATCGTATCTACCAAACGTTGAGTAACATCTTCAACTTCTAACGACTCAATCGTGACTGAATAGAGCGCTCTGATAACTCTCAATGTCTTATTCACTACAGCGAGCTCAACATTCTGTTTATACATTTGCTTTGTCAACTCTTCCAACGATGTTTGACCATGAATGTTGATGCTTTCTTCAGAAGGGGTAATCTCTAATTGAGGGATTCCCGACAATGATTTCTTTTGAGTCGATGAGGATCCGTAATAAACTGTCTGTGAGATAGGCATATATCTTATGATACACTATAGAATAAAAGTGTGAAGATTGTTTATTTCAAGAAGTCTGGTAGATCTCGCTGCGATAACTGAGGTAAAATTTCCTTGATTGCATCTTTGCAAACTTCAACAGATGCCTGACCAAACAACTCTTCGTATTGATCAACTAATTTTTTGAGTGTGTCTATCACCTCTCCTGAAACCGATACTGACTGTAAATCACCAGATACTTGTATACCACTGACTTTGTTGGCTTGTTCTATAGCCAATGGTCCGACAATTTCCATTTGATGCTCAACAATTGCCTTAATAAGTTGTGTAGCATCTCTATTGGACAACATACGCCTACTTTCTTCGAAGATCGTCAAATACCGTTTTTAGCTGAATGAGACCAAGGGACATTAATAAATAAGATACGAGGTAAATATAATCATTTATCCCCCCAACAAACCATAGTTCGTTTTTCACAAGATACAAGAAAGAATAGTCTGATAAATATTGCACGAACAATGCAAAGAGTATAAATAATATTTTTGTTCTCATTATACCGCCTAAAATATTTTTAGATAACGTGTAAGTTAAAATTGCCAAAGAAATATATATAGCTTGACCAAATGGATAACCAAAATCTAAAAAGATAACCAAGGGAGCTGACCAATTAAACTCATATCCACTTAACAGTAATAAATAAGAAATTAGGAGAATCACAACTGGTGTCACCATTGCCAAAACTTTTTTCTGAAATGGCTGTCTGGACAATCTCACTCCAGATGCCTTCGCGAGCATCAGTACCGCATAAATGTAAATAGGTATGCTGCCAAAGTACCCTACATCACCAAGAGAAGGATATGGTAGTTCAATTTTTAGGAAATAAATATAGATAGTATAGGCTACCTGTCCAAAAAACTGCGCTAACAGTCCAAACGAGAAAAATAATATTGCTTTACCTAATACACTTTTATGTCCACCCCATCTTCCTGAAATTTTTAATCCAACAATTCCTCCCCAGAGGGCAAGAATTCCGTAAGTGCTACCGTAAATAGCGTGAGCTACGCTGTCTTTTTCGAATAGAAACAGCGATATCCAAAATACGGTAAAAAGAAGAAATATAAGAACGGCAATTTTTGCAGAAGTCTCTTTTTTAACAACCTGGAGTATTGATTCCATAGGATCTATAATATCAGCATAGCAAACATATTAAAAGTTTGTAAAGAACCTAATTTATGACACCTCAATTTCCAAACTTTCAAAAAATCCAAATTGCTGATAAACCATTCTTTGATTCTTACTTGAAATCTTTTCCTCCTTATTCTGATTTTAATTTCGTAAGTTTATGGAGCTATAACGATGGAGATAACAGATTTTGTATGCTTAATGAAAATTTAGTCATTAAACTTTCAGACTATATGACTAACAAACCACTTTATACTTTTTTAGGGAAAAAAAGAGTTCTAAATACGCTAAATACTCTAATTGATTTTGTAAGTAAAATGGGAGTAGAACCCAAATTAAAGTTACTACCAGAATTCAACATAAATAATAGTATAAATAGTCTCCAAAAACATTTTTTAATAAGTGAAGACACAAACTCGTTTGATTATATACTTTTAATTGATAATATGGTTGATCTAAATGGCCCGAACTACAAAATGCATAGAAATATGATTCGTAAATTCAGTAAACAAGTCAAGAAATTTGATTTTATAGAACTTGATTTGAAAGAACCCTTTGTTAAAAAACAAATACTCAACCTTTCATATTATTGGGCACAAAGAAAAGGCAAAACTATCGAAGAGGCTGAAACAGAACTAACCGCAATTAAAAATTTATTAAATGATTTTATCAACTTTAACCTCTCAGCTTATGGTCTTTATATTGATAATGAGTTAGCCGCATTTTTTATTATGGAAATCGTACATAAGCATAATAGATACGCTATTGGGCATTTTCGCAAAGCTAACACAACATACCCTGGTATTTTTCAGTTTATGGACCATAAAGTGGCACAGGCACTAAAAAAAAATAACTGTATATATTTCAATTACGAACAAGATCTCGGAATAGAAAGTTTACGAAAGGCGAAGCTTTCCTGGCACCCGGCGTTTTTTCTAAAAAAATACACTGTTTCTCCTAAATAAGTTTCAAGCATTAATAAACCAACCATAGACCTAAAAATAACGCTATCGCAGCAATTGTTTTTTTTGCAACTTCCTGTCTCGAAATATCTTCTTTAATAAATGACGGTATGAAAATAGTTAATATAATCCCCAACAAAATTCCAAAAAAGACTTGAGTGCTCCCAACAATACTTACCAAAGCCGCTGGTCCAATTGAATACGCAAAAAACGTTACCGATTTACCAACTACAAATAGCGATTCATTTCCAAACATGATAATCAGCGCAACTTTGCGAACAGATTTAAGACTTTTTTTGAATGCTTTTTTAATGGAAGGAATAAATAAATATAGTATTAATCCACCGATCCCTATTCCCCAGCTTTCATAACTTAATATTTTTGAAAGTGAATTTGCTGCAATAGTAAATTTAATAAGTACACCTGATAATGCCCAAAGCGCATCTACAATGAGAATAAGGATTAAATTTTGTGAAAGGTAAAACAAATATTTCCCTTTTTCTACAGAAATAGAAATTACCGCCATTAGGATCAGAAAAAAACCTAATATTTGCGTTAATGTTATACGCTCTCCAAGAAGTATAAATGCAAGAATAAGTGTAAATACAGGTGTCATCTGAAACCAAAGAATTAACTTACTTGCATCCTCAATTGAAATTGCTTTGAAATAAAGAGCTGCCCCCCAGAGAGTCAACACTCCGGTTAATAATACTATCAATGCATCTTGCACTGATAAAATTGGAAAGCCGGTCGCAATCCAAAAAATTGTCCCCACAATAAAGCCTACTATTGTGGCGTAAATCGGCATTCCCCGATAATCTTTAACCTCTTTGGAAACGATATATTTGTCAACGAAGTTAACAATTGCGTAGAGCGCAGGAGCCAAAAGTGCGGGGACAATCCAATTCATAAAGAAATACTACCAAGGTTCAGCCGTATAAATAGCCAAAGTAAGAGCGCATGAGGGTTTTTTACTGACTTTGCAAGTTGCCATGCTTAGCCCCATTTTCTTTTTGTTAAATTTCTCTCCCCGAAACTCACATAAATCTTGCAATGAACTTTCTATTTTAAAACGAATTTCCGACTCTACTCCCCTTTTAGTAAATCCTTCTGCTTCATGTTCGACAAAAACTCCTCCACCGTTTTTCAAATGATACCATCCGAGCGCCGCGGCAATAACTTTTCCTGAGTGGTCACTGCGAATATCAGCTTTCACAACATAAAGCCTGTCTCCAATTTGACTTAAATCCATCTCGACAAATTTTTGTCGTATGACACTTGCACCAAGAGGGATAACCGAGGACAAAATAATCAAATTGAAGTTATAAACTCCGGCGTTTTTGAGTGCACTATCAAATGCAGAGAGTGCGGTTTTGCCAGTACCAGTTGTTGAAACTACTCGAATTTTCATTTTAGTTACCTAGAAATAAAAAAAGAGATCCCGAAAGATCTCTGAAAATGCAAAGCTAAACATAAATGTTGTGGTTTATCTGATTCAATATTTTCACTACAGAATCTAAGTATAAATGACTTAGCATTCGACTGTCAAACTATGAGATAAAAAAATAACGTATGGCAATACAAACCATATTTTGAATTTAAACCTAATTTTAGGAGTTTTCGGTTTTTGAGAAAAAAAGCAAAGTCTCTTGATCACCTGGAATATGGTAGTTGATTTCAAACCGGGCATCTTGAAGCAGTTGACTTCTAAAAATGTGGAAGTCGAATCGTTTATCAATATTCTGCCAATCAACTAATTTCTTGCGTTCATAGTTAATCATCCCTGTTTCAACTAGCGTAAGGTGAGCTTTCTGCCATAAATTCGCAAATAATTTATTTTTCATCATTCGACTAATTAATTCTTGGTACCATCTTTCTCCAGTTCTTTCCCTATTTAAATACCTAAATCTAATCAGTTTTCCCAAAAGTAATTTATGCCACGCATTTACTTCGTCTTCGTCTTTTAAGTATTTATTTTGAAAAAAATCTGGATCAAATACCAATCCCGGGGCCCACGGCAAATTTTCTTTAATAAATTCTTCTGCTTTTACGTCTATAGCATAGACTCTGGCCGCGGGTTTATTCCAACTTATAAGTCTCCAGCTAAAATCCAATAAATATGCTGGATATGGCCAATTGTCGAGCAAGCTCTGTACTTCATGAGAAATAGTGTTAAGTTCTTCTCGATACGGTAAATAACCACCTGCTAAAAGCAACTGTCCTTCTTCGAATCGATCAAGTTTTAGTACTTGAATAAGCCGATCAACGATCTCCCGTGTGGGTTTTTTGACTAATCCTTGTTCAATTCGACTCAACCGTGAAGCTTCACTCCAACCCAAAAAAAGCGCTATTTCCATTTGAGAAATATGCTTTTGGAGACGATAATCTTTAATTAGACCACCTAAGGTTGCTGACATAGTTGAAACAAGTAAGTTTCTTTAACTTTTAGTATCGAAATTGTGAAAGATAACTTATCTGCAGGACTTACGCAGTCCACTGTCATTTTTGAACCCTGGCCTGGCGCTAGGGCAGGCTTGATTCAGAATCTATATAGATTCCGGGTCCCTCCAGAGGCGGGCAGGCAAGCCCGGAATGACAATGAAAACGGAATGTTATTGCGTAACTCCTATTGTCTGCTTAGATTATTCTGAAAGTAGGCAAATGTTTCTATATCCGCAGGCACATAAAGTTCAACAGAAAACCGCGGATCTTTTATTACCGATTCTATGAAGAAATAAAAATTCAGAATTTTTCCTGAAGCGTTTGGTTCGATCACCGACTTCTGACCGTAATAGCCAATTAAAACAACTACCTTGTTCGTGGCAATCTCCTGCCATAGTTCTCTAAATAGCGGATTTGGTAACAAACGTCTGATTTGCGCAATATACCAACTTTCTTTGGTTCGGTTACGCTGAATTTGTTGATACGAAGCGAGCATAAACTGTAGAAAATTACGACGTTTTTTATCTTCTTCAATGGTCAAATTCCGATTCAATATAAATTCCTGATTGAAAACAACGTCGAGAATGGTTATATCTTTTTTCAATATCTCTGAATAAAATCCATTGCCCTGATGATATATATTTATAACTCTTTGATTTGCATCAGCCACTCGCCAACTAAAGTCATAAAGTATAGCTGGGAATGACCAGTTATGAATACTGTCGTGAAGCTGAGAACGGACATGTTCAATCTCTTCTGTCGAAGGCAAATAATTTCCAACCAGAAGTAACTGATTTTTCTCTTCTTCTTCCAATCTCATTGCCTGCGCCAGCCGATCTATAAAAGTTCGACTCGGTGTTCCTACTTTACCTTGTTCAATCCTACTGAGTCGCGAAGGTTCACTCCATCCTAGGGCAAAAGCGATTTCCATTTGCGGAATGTTCTTTTGTTGGCGGTAGTCTTTGATAAGCCCACCCAGGGTAGCTGACATGAATTCATTATATCATATATTTATGTCAAATGAATTAATCAATTTTATGGATCATATGGTTGACATTGTTAAAAATCGTGTTATTTTAATGTTAATACCTACCTAAAGCTTGAAAAACAAGATGCACATCGACTCTGCAGTCATCAATCGCATGAAACGGGCCGGGTGGAGCCACCGGCGGAACTATTTTTATAAACGGCTCAAAGATAAGACAATGGTGATTGAATTATTGAGTAGTACTGTTTATCTCAAGATTTTTGACCCAGAAGAACTCGAACTTCTCGAGCCGAAGCAAAAATGTAAATCCTTTGCCGAAGCCTTAGCTAAAAGTTGTCAACTTGAAACAAAACACCTAAGCATTGTATGAAACGAATAACTAATACTCTTGAATATTCCGCAATTATTATTCTCACGACAATATTTTCTTTGCTGGAAAGAGGCGGTTGGTTTACGGCCAAAAATGAATGAGGCGACTTACGTTTTCCGCTTCCAGACTGCTTCCATCACGGTTTGGACGACCAGAACTATGGGGACCGCAAGAATGATGCCGAGGACTCCGGCGAGACGGCCGCCAATCATGAGCGCAATTAAACTAACTACCGGTGGTACGCCGACTGCCCGTTGTAACACAGCGGGGACTATAATGTTGTTTTCCAGCTGTTGAATTACAAAGTACATAATAGCTACTAACACTCCCATACCTGGTGAGGCAATAAAACCTACCAGAATTGCTGGAATTGCGGCTATATTGGGACCGATAAATGGGAATATTTCCAAAGTGCCGGCAATCAAGGCCAGCGGCAAGGCGTAATTCACCCCAAGGAGAGACAAACCGATGAACGTAGCCTGACCGATAATCAACATAAGCAAAAGTTGTCCCCGCACCCAGGCTCCCATGCGTTTTTCAGCTTTACTTAACACAGTGATCACTCTTTTTCCCGTCTCATTCCCTACCAACGAGTTTAAAATATCAGGCAACCGTTTAGCCTCAAGTAAAAAATAGAAAGAAAAAACTAAAATAGTAAAGATAGAGATGACGTTTGAGAATATGCCAACGGTGAAACGCGCAACATTTGTACCCACCGGAGCAATTTGCGGTATTAATGTCTCCAGATTAAAGCGCACATCAGGTGCTATTTGGGAAATGTAGTGAGGTAAGTTTTGTATCAGTTTAGCTGATTCATTGACCAACGGAGGCACGATCACTGATCCGAACACAAATACTGCACTCAGAAGAACAGCATAAATAAGAAGTATTGCAAGCGCGCGCGGCAGCCGCCAGCTTTCCATCCGGTCTACAACTGGACGCAAAACCGACATGATGATGAAGGCAATAAACAGGAAAAATAGTATGTCACGGATCTGGATGACTAACCAACCGCCGGCGATCACGGCAACGGTAAACAGAATGGTTCTGGTTGAAATTTCAATCTTTTGTACCATGAATCAGGTTAATATAATATTATAGTTGACTAAGATTTAGTATACCATTTCTTTACCATTTCCATAGCCTGCTCTTTATAGTCAGGCCTGGAAACATCAAACCATACAATGCCTAGTTCTTTTCTAAACCAGGTTAACTGCCGTTTGACATAACTTACTTCATCTTGGATCCATTTGTTTCTTACTGCTTTAAGCGAAACGCTCTTTTCAAAATACGGCTGCCACTGCCTAATCCCCAGCGCGCTCATTGATGGTAAGTTCCACGAATATCCGCTCTTAATCAGCTTCGTAACTTCGGCAACCACCCCTTGTTTTATTCTCGTCTCAACCCGCTCGCTAATTCTTTGCGTCAGGGTCGCAATTGGAGCGGTTAAACCAATGCGGAGTAAATCGGCATTAACTTTAAATAACTCCTCCCGAGAGGCGTTATGATATTTTTTCGCATCGGCAATTTCAATTGCCCGCACCAGCCGCCTCCGATTATTTACGTCAGAGTTATTCATACTCTGAAATTTGCCAGGATCGATGCGACGTAATTCGGTTTGCAGTTCACTTAATTCTTTTTTTTCTAATTCTTTACGCAATTCACTATTTTGGGGAATGAAAATATCCGGCAGCTCTCCCCTGAGCGCACGAATATATAGTCCGGTGCCTCCGACAACTATCGGTAATTTATCTTCACTCCAAATAGTTTTAATTACGGGAACTGCAAAACGAACAAAATCCGTAACCGAAAATTCCTCGCCCGGATCAACTAAATCCAGTCCCCAAAGCCGAGTCTTTCCATCAGTAAAATATCCAACGGGTTTTTGATTTAATTTGATGTTTGAAATTTGACCTTGCCTGCCGGCAGGCAGGAATTTGAAATTTCCTGGCGTATCCCTACCTGTAGCAATATCCATCCCCCGATACACCTGCCGGGAATCTGCTGAGACAAGATCAGCCTTATAGTCCTGGACAATTTGTAATGCAAGCTGGGTTTTCCCTGTGGCAGTAGGACCGCATATAACTAATAGTTTATTCATATACTTTTGTCATCCTGATCCCAAGCGAAAACTGCCTTTCACGCCTAGATTCTTCAGGTTCGCCTCAGAGTGACAACGAAGTAAGACTATTTTTCGTTTTATTAGTAAATCGATCAACGGTATAGGTACCGGCTTTCAAGTTTTTCTGGTTTATCAGTTCATCAAGTAACAGCCAGCGTCTTTTCTTCTCTGGGTACGGCACGTCATCCTGATACGCTTTGTGCGCTGCAGTCATCGGCCGGTCCGAGTACATGGCGACATAGGCTTTGGAAAAACCGACCTGATGAACTAAATCAACGGTATTTGCAAACTGCGCTTCAGTCTCGCCGCAAAACCCGACAATAATATCGGTTGAAAACGTCATTTCCGGAATTGCGGTTTTGATTTTCTTAACGAGTGCCAGATATTCCTCCCGTGTATACCAACGGTTCATCCGCTTTAATACTTCATTATCACCTGACTGGATGGGTAAATGAATGTGCCGGGTAATTTTTTTATTCTTTGCTATAGTCTCAATCAGCTCATCGCTAAAATCCCAGGGATTTGAGGAGATGAAATCTACTTTCTCAAGTGATTTAATCTTACAGATCTCCTCAAGTAAAAATGGAAACAAGGTGGGAATACGCAGCCGACCCAGATGTTTTACAAATACCGGATTTACGCGTGCACCATTTGGCAACTTATACCCTACAAATGGAATCACTGATTTGCTGTCGGTTGCAGCGGCTTTTTTTTGAAAAAATGTCCCGGCAGAGATATCACGCAGCACATGAACATTTTGTTTACCCAAAATTAGATCAGATCCATATGAGTTTACATTCTGTCCAATTAGAGTAACTTCTGTATACTCTGAGTGTGCCAGATGTACTACTTCGTCTATAATTTCATGAAATGGCCGGCTGATTTCCCGTCCACGGGTAAATGGGACTACACAAAACGCACAAAAATTATTGCACCCGTTAGATATCGGTACCCAGGCATGGATCCTGTTAGTGCGGAGTGGTGCTGAATCAAAACCTACCTCTTCAATTGGCAAAAATTCATCAACCCCAGGCATAGCTGCACGAATCTTCTTAAAAAAATTTCCTGTCTGATCTCTTACCGCCATACCGACCATACAACCGGTAACCACAATTTTAGGCACTTTAATTTTTTCATTTTTATTTGTCATTTTGGTTTTTGATTTCTTATCCTGAGCTTGCCGAATGGATTGATCTTTGATTTTTGTTAAGTTATTCACAAGGCCATAAACACGGTTTTCGGCTTTTTCTCGAATCATGCAGGTATTTATTACTATATGTTCGGCTTCTTCTATGGTAGTAGCAGCGACCATACCACGGTTTTCCAGCATCCCTGCTATCCGCTCGCTATCTGCCTTATTCGCCTGGCAACCAAAAGTAACTATGAAGTAATTCATAAATTAGAGAGTTAATTCTAACTAAGATTTTTGTAACGTATTTTACTTAGACTATCCTGTCATGCTGTCCGCCAGCCGGCGGATCAGCATCTAAAAACTCTTGAGATCCTGAAACAAGTTCAGGATGACAATCAACTGTGTAATTCCTGGAAAAACATAATAACGTCAGTATTTTACCAGATAATTAAATTGGATCATAAGGTGGTAAAATCAAGGCGTGAAGAAACAGTCAACAATTTTTGTGGTCAGGCACGCGGAATCACAGGCAAACGTGAGTGACATTATCGGCGGAGACTTACCCCTGACTGAAAACGGTATACTGCAGGCGAAAAAACGCGCTCAGGATTTACAGCACCTGCGTTTTACCGCAGCATTTAGTTCGCATCTTTTGCGCGCGCACCAGACCGCAACCATTTTATCAACCCATCACCAACTCACCGTCAGTAAAAAACATGACTTACGCGAACGGGAATTTGGAATTTACGAAGGCAAATTATACTCAGAGGCAAAAGATAAATTTGCCGCCTTTTATAAATCACTTGAAGGTAAATCCCGGGATGAACAATTAATAAGTAAAATGCATGCAAGCATGGAATCTCCGCTTGAGGCAGTCAGGCGCTGGAAAACTTCATTGCAAAAAATTACCCGAAACTTTCCCGGTCAAAATTTGTTAGTGGTTTCCCATGGATCAGTGATGCGGGCGTTTTTAATTTATCTGGGGGTGGCCGGATTTAGCGAGCTGACTACCCGGGCAATTACCAATACCGGCTATTTTGTGCTGGAAAACCAGGCAAATGATTTTTCCCTGAAAGATATTGTTGGGATTAATTTTGTGAAATAATTTACACTATCTGGGGCAGAATAAATTTTTCAATAATTACCGCCACTCCGTCGCGTTCAACCGGAGGAGCGACAAAATCAGCAATTTCCTTCAGCTCCGGCACCGCATTTCCCATGGCAAATTTCAGTCCACACGCTAAAAGTAATGGAAAATCATTCTACCCATCTCCAACTCCGATAATCTCGTGTGTATCGACCTGCATTATCTGAGCTACTTCCTGAATACCATGTAATTTTGAAGCTAAAGCATGGGTCACGTCCAGACAGCGCAACTGTTTGTTATAAGCATTTCCTTTGTGCACCGCTATGCTGGTAAAACCGTTCAACCGTTGCATAATCGTATCTGCAATTTCATCAATCAGATCGGTGACAAAAATACTCATAGCTTTTTCAATTTTTCCGGTTTCATACTGCACATCTTTTGTCCCATCAAAAATATGGATTTTATTATTGCTTTCCGGAATATATTCTTTACAGATTCGATAAATTTCCGGAACTAGACTTCGATCGATTGTCTTTTCTGAAATAACTTTTTTATTTACCGGGTCGTAAATTTGTACGCCATTCGCAAGCACACTTGGGCCGGAAATTTTTAAATGATCAAAAACTGGCTTTGCGGCGAAGAATGGTCTACCAGTCGCAATACAAACCTGTAACTTACCCTGCAATTGTTTCACCGCTTTTGTTACTCGCTCGGTAGGTTGATTACCCATGTGGTTTACGGTAGTGCCGTCTAGATCAAGAAAAAGCGCTTTGTATTGCATATTAATTTTCCACTCCCACTGCTTCGGAAATATGTCTTAATCCATCCTGCTGTAATAGTTTTGCCAGTCCACCATTAATCTGCCCGATCAATGCCGGCCCCTGATACACCATACCGGTAATCAGTTGTACTAAGGACGCGCCGAGTTTTATTTTCGTATAGGCATCTTCGGCTGAAAATATACCACCGCAACCGATGATCGTCAGCTTTTTCCCATAATTTTTATACGCTAACCTGATCAGCTCATTTGATCTCACCCATGTCGGCTTACCACTCAAGTGGCCTTTCAAGTTATTTACCAGCGCAGCTTCATGCTTATTAACACTGTGATCCTGTCTGTTTTTTTGTAAATTTCCAAAAATGACTCCCTGAATCCGATGTTCAACAATCACTTCCAGCATTTTTTGCGTCTCCCTGTCCGTCTCACTAATTGGCATTTTAATAAATATTGGCCGCTTAATTTTTAATTGATCAATCTCTCGCAATAATTCATGTAAGTTTTTATCTGGATAAAAGGTCACGTTCCCCAATAAATTCGGACAGCTGATATTGAGTTCGTAATACGCATGTTTAATATGAGAAGCTTCAAATAAGAAAAACGCTTTCAGAATGTCAGCAATACTTTGTTTTTGAGTAGCCAGCAGTCGCGAATTAGTGCGGCCAATACTTATTCCTACTGGATAGTGAAATTTAAGTTGTGTCAGCTTTTTAATCACTACTTCGGCTCCGGCATTTTTAAAACCTTTATTCACGAGTAGTGATTTTGATTTGGGTAATCTGCCCAACCGCGGTTTTGGGTTTCCCGCATACGAAGAACGGGTAATCGTGCCAATGGTTCCGAAGCCAAATCCAATTGCCGGCAAAATTTGGGTTAGTTGGGCTCGATAGTCAAATCCGGCTGCCAGTCCCACCGGATTCATAAATTGTATCCCGTGGAGTTTTTGGGTAAGACTTGGGTGAATAAAAGCGTAAGTATGGGAAAAAACTGAGCGCACCGGCTCATAACTACCACAGAATTCCCCTAAATCAGTCATCAGCTCATGCACTGTTTCCGGATCAACCTGAAATAGCAGCGGTTTTAAAATATTTTGGTAGGTGAAACTGGTGAATGAAGACGCGATCGTAATCATTAATTTATATTGCTATCATAGCATTTTTCGCGAATCAGAGGAAGAAAAACGAATTTACCACGAAGTGTAGGGAGGGCTTCTACCCACCTCACACTTCGCCGTTGAAGAAATTTTATCGGACTGACTTTTTGAGTGCTTTCCCAGCAGTGAACCCGGGAGTTTTCCGGGCTGGAATATTAATAGAGGCTCCGGTTTGCGGATTGCGTCCTGTTCGAGATGCGCGAGACCGCACCATAAATGTCCCAAAACCAGTCACCACTACTTTATCGCCTTTTTTTAATGTATCGCCAATCGAGTTGAAAACTGCCTGTACTGCCTGTTTTGCAGCTTTATTGGTAAGATTGGCTTTTTTGGCGACTAGATCAACCAGATCTGCTTTTGTCATTTCGTATTCACCTCCCTTCGCCTCGCCGAATCCCCCCCACCGATCCTTCATTTATTAAAATGAGGACGGGAAAAGGCGGGTTCCAGAATTTTATAAATTGTTTTCACAGGCGCCACAACAATCTATTTTTTTTCAATAATAATAAAAAGAACGCTGTAATGGGCTTATTGAATCAATGTAGATTTTTTTTATTGTCTTGTCAAGCAGAATAATACTACAAGACAAAAATAGCTTGTGAAGGTAAGCTAAACATGCAAGTTCCAATCTTGAGTCTTACTTGGCAATATCAACGGCGCGCATTTCCCGGATCACGGTAACGCGAATATTTCCCGGATAAGTCAGTTTCTTTTCAATTTCTTCTTTAAGATTATGTGAAAGGGTCACTGCCTGCGCATCATCAATTTTGTCCGGTTCCACAATCACCCGTAATTCCCGACCAGCTTGAAAGGCAAAGGCTTCTTTCACACCCTGATTGGATTTGGCAATCTGTTCCAGATCCTGCAAACGTTTAATATACCCTTCGATATCTTCGTAGCGGGCACCCGGACGGGAACCGGAAATTGCATCGGAAATATACACGAGCATTGATTCGACTGAACTAAATGGTTTGTCCTCATGGTGTTCTGCTACACAATCAATCACCGTGGAAGGCAAATTATATTTTTTCAAAAGTTCTACTCCCAATTCAATGTGATTGCCTTCTTTGTCCATGACAATTTTGCCAATGTCATGCAGCAAACACCCAAGTCGTACAATATTGACATCTGCTTTAACTTCATGGGCGAGTTGGATGCCAATTTTGGTTTCCTCGAGCGTGTGGGTAATCATATTTTGGCCGTATGAAGTCCGGAATTTAAATCTACCCAAAAGCGCAATCAATGGACGCGGTAAATTAAATACGCCAACCGCATGGCACAGGCGTTCTCCCTCTTCAAACATGATGCGCTCGATTTCTTTTTTCGTCAGCTCAACTAACTCTTCAATCCGGGCCGGCTGAATCCGGCCGTCTTTCATAAGTTTCTCAAGCGTCACCCGGGCAATTTCCCGTCTCACCGGATCAAACGAAGACAGCCGAATTACCCCTTCTTCATCCAGATCAATATCAACGCCGGTCACCTGTTCAAATGTCCGGATATTCCGGCCTTCTTTGCCGATAATCCGCCCCTTCATCTCCTCGTCAGTGAGCTTGACCGTCGACACCGTGTACTCAGCCACATAGTCGGTGGCTCCGTGCTTCATGGCGTCAACGAGAATCTCTTGGGCTTTTTTGGATGCGTCCTCCCGGGCGTTTTCCTCAGCCTGCCGGATAATCCGCGCTACCTCTTCGTGCATGCGTTCCTGGACTGTCTTAATGACCAGCTGGCGCGCTTCATCACGAGTAAGGGCAGCAATGCGCTCCAACCGTTCCAGCTCCTGTTGCCGCAGTTCCTCAAACTTGCGCTTCAACTCTTCCACCCGCCGTTCCTCATTCTGTAACAGCTTTTCCCGCTCATCGAGGGCTCCGGTTTTACGGACTACGAATTCTTCCTGCCGGCGGACTTCCTGTTCAGCTTCCCGTTTGAGGCGAAACGCCTCATCCCGGGCCTCAGCCACGAGCGCCCGCGCCTCAGCTTGAGCTGCTCGGAGCTCAATTTGCAGTTTTTGCGTATCAACTTTTTTGGGTTTGGGCAGTTGTGGTTTTTTCTTGAATTCAGTTGGTTTACTGACAACCTTTTTGCCGGTAAATAACTGGTTAACGGTATCAAAAACACTCATAGATGACTCCTTATCCGAAGTACAGTTGCTTGTATGGTGGAACCAGCAAAAGGCATCCCCGCTTAGTTGCGAGGCTTAACAGAAGGTAAAAAGAGTAGGTAAAAGTTGAGATGCATACTCTTAAATGTCTGTATAAGCTCCTTTTATTTCCCTTGTATTTGGGGTCTGGTTCGTAAATTATCTGTACCTTTGGCAGTATTTTACTCTGTTTGACGACTTCCGTCAATCGTTCTCTGCGGTAAGTTGTATGAGCACACTTTGAATCACGTCCCAGGAAAAACCCTGACGCGCGAGATATGATTTTAGTTTTTCCGCTCGTTTAACCGAATCGTAACGAGACAAACTGCGCCATTTTTTTTGAGCTAGGGTATAGGCTGAAGCGGCTTCGGAAAAGTCTGAGGACGATAGAACTGTTGCTATAATTTCTTCATTAATCCCTTTTTGTTTGAGTTCACTCATGAGCATCCGTTTTGAGCGGGGTCGATAGGTCTGCCGTTGACCCACAAACCACTTACAAAACGCCTGGTCATCAAGTAACTTACGCTGTTGGCATTTGGCAATAACCTGTCGGGAAACATCCTCACTTGCCTTCAGCTTTTTTAAGTATGCCTGCACTTCATAGATGCTGTGGGGGCGATATGATAATAAATTCAGGACTTTATTGTAGAAACTGGAAAAGTCTGCGCTGGCAAGGAGGGATTTGACTTCGGAATCGGCAAGCTCCTGTCCGACAACAAGCTGATGCGTGACTATGAGATCAGCATCAAGCCCGCAGACAAATTTGCCATTGAGAAATAAATTAAAATGCCCGGGGTTGCGCTTCTGGGGCGTGAGGGCGGTAATTTTCATGGGTGTTACTTTTCGTTGTGTTCAGTTCCCACTGCAACCGGCACGCTATTGGCTTTAACTGACTTCCAGATTTTCTCGAGGATCTCTTTAGCCAATTTCGAATTTTCTTTGAGGTGCACCTTGGCTGCTTCTTTTCCCTGGGCGAGCACTTGACCATTGTATTTCAAAAACGCGCCGGACTTTTCAATAATCCCGAGCTCAACCCCGATATCGATGAGTTCCCCTTCTTTGGAAATGCCGTCAGCCATCACATCAAACTCGGCAATCCGAAACGGTGGCGAAACTTTGTTTTTAACAATCCGCACCCGGTGCCGGCTACCAATGACTTTTTCGCCATCCTTAAGCGCCTGGATTTTACGCGAGTCCATCCGGATTGAGGCGTAAAACTTGAGAGCCAGTCCGCCCGGAGTTGTCTCGGGATTGCCGAACATGACGCCGATTTTTTGCCTGAGCTGATTGGTAAAAATGACAACGGTATTTGATTTGGAAATGACTCCGGTCAGTTTGCGCAAAGCCTGCGACATGAGCCTGGCTTGTACACCCATCATTGAATCACCCATTTCGCCTTCGATCTCGGCGCGGGGGACGAGTGCCGCGACCGAATCAATTACAATAACGTCAATGCCGCCACTCCGAATTAATGTCTCGGCAATTTCGAGCGCCTGTTCACCGGTATCCGGTTGCGATATGAGCAAATCATCAAGCTTGACTCCCAAAATCGCTGCCCACACCGGATCAAGCGCGTGCTCCGCATCAATGAATGCTGCCACTCCGCCTTTCTTTTGTGCTTCAGCAATTACAGACAAACAGACCGAAGTTTTGCCCGATGCTTCAGGCCCGTAGATTTCGATAATGCGACCACGTGGCAAACCGCCGACTCCAAGCGCCAGATCAAGGGCAATTGTACCGGTAGAAATCACTTCCATCGCGGTTTTACCTGCCATTTTGTCGCCCAGCTTCATGATCGAGCCTTTGCCGTACTGTTTCTCGATCTGTTCCATGGCGATACGGATTGCCTGAAGTTTCTGGTCTTGTGCCATATAATTCCTTTCTCCGAACAGGTAATTTATGTACTAGCCTATAGATCCTGAAATAAATTCAGGATGACAAATGCACTTTAATTAAATGTCATGCTGAACTTGTTTCAGCATCTATCTCAATAGATCCCGGATTCCATTCGACAGGCTCAGGATCCTGAGTGTATCGAAGGACAAGCCCGGGATGACAGAGATGA
>DQGR01000047.1 GCA_003524845.1 Patescibacteria group bacterium | reverse complement strand
ATTAGTTTTGAAATGAGTTCATTGAATATCTAGCAAGTCAAAATAAGCTTTTGCATATAATGATTCCAAATAGGTATAGTTATTCTTCTTTATTGAGAAAATTTAGAAAGTATTTCGTCTATGTCAGTAATCTAAGAGGTAAACTTGAGGACAAATAAAAAGAGAGGGAGTAACCTTCGGACGAAACCTTAGGTGTGCCCTCTCATCGTGATAGCAGTACTATACTAAATTTAGCTTCAAAAGTCAATGAACTTATCAGTAGGGATCGTTGGACTACCTAACGCCGGGAAGTCAACCTTATTTAATGCCCTTTTAAAAAAGCAGGTGGCGTTTGCGGCGAACTATCCATTTGCCACAATTGAGCCAAATGTCGGAATTGTGCCGGTGCCGGATGCGAGGTTGGAAAAGTTGGCTGAGATTGTTGAAAACGAGATTACTTCGCCCCGCGGAGCGGGACTCGCAATGACAAAAAAGGTTCCAAGAGTTCCCGCCACAGTTAAATTTGTCGATATTGCCGGCCTCGTTGCCGGAGCTTCCAAAGGCGAAGGCCTGGGTAATAAGTTCCTCGCCCATATCCGCGAAGTGGATTTGATTTGCCAGGTGACACGATCATTTACAGATCCTGAGGTCATCCATGTCGCCGGTGAAGTAAATCCCCAGCGCGATGAAAAAATTATTGAAACCGAACTAATCCTAGCTGACTTGCAAACTTTGGAAAAACAACCTGAGCCCTTCGGCTTCGCTCAGGGTAAACCGCAAGGTAAAACAACTCTGGATGATTTCAAACGGTGGGAAGTAATTTTAAAACTAAAACAGGAATTAAATAACGGCAAACCTGCGCGTGAAGTCGTGACTGACCCGCAAGAGATTGAGCTGATTCGTGACTTGCATCTTTTGACCATGAAGCTAGTTTTGCAGGTAGTAAATGTAAGCGAAAACGATTTGCAAAATGCAAACGCTCATAACGCCCCCGTTCCCCCTCTTACCTTAAGAGGGGGTCAGGGGGAGTTACGGGAAAACGAATTGGGTCATCAGGGGATTCCTGAATCAAGTTCAGGACAAACTCTGAAACAAGTTCAGGATGACAACATGGTTGTCATCTCTGCCAAAATTGAGTCTGAACTTTCCAGCCTGTCTGAGTCTGAACAAAAAGAATATTTAGAATCGCTTGGCCTTCAGGAATCAGGGCTGGAACGCCTGATCAAGAAAGCTTATGAACGGCTCGGTTTAATTTCCTTCTTAACAGCCGGTGAAAAAGAAGTCCGTGCCTGGACCATTACCCGCGGAACATATGCGCCAAAAGCTGCCGGAGTCATCCACACTGATTTTGAAAAAGGCTTTATCAAAGCCGAAGTAATTAGTTTTAATGACTTTGTTTCACTAGGCGGCTGGGCCAAAGCCCGTGAACAAGGAAAAATCAGACTCGAAGGCAAAGAGTATATCATGCAGGACGGGGACGTCGTGGACTTTAAGATAAATGCATAGAACTTTAGGCTCCATCATTAAAGGGATAAAATCTTTTCTCAAGTTCAGTGATATTCACCCACAACTTTTCAGTATTAATTAGTTGCAATAATTGCAACTCTTTGGCCACTTTACGCACCTTTCTGAGTAAAGAATCGATAACAACATAGTTTCTGGAACCTTTTTGTTGCGAAACCAACCTAAGTTTAGTTAAAATCTGTTCTCCGTGTGCAAACAAAACTTCAGCAAACAACATATTCGCATTTTCTATACCAAACTTTTGTAATCGCTTCACCTCTTCCTCTCTCAGATGGTAATGTCCACTCATTATCCAACCTCGATAGCGCGCTTTTAAGAGCGTATTTAACTCCTCTCGCAGATTTTCATTACCCGGTTCCAGCGGATAAACATTAAGTAGCTTTTCAAGTCTTGTTTCCGGATCGACACCGATTACTGGTTCCTTGATTCCTTGTTTAACCGCACGTGGAGTTTGCGCCAGTTTTTGGTCTCTCGCTGCATATAAAGCAAAAATTTCCTCAACTCTGCCGTCTGGCGCAACAATAGATTCCTCCGGAGGTTGATAGTCTGGTTCAAAAATAGCCCGGTGTTCTCTTCCTGCCAGTACTACAACCTTTTTTCCGGTTAAATTTTTTTTGTGTTTTTGTAGTAATTTCCAACTCAAACTGTCCGCTGTCTCATCCATACTGGCAAGTGTCGCGGAACAATCAAAAACAAATTGTTTAAGATCACTTTCTATATATCTTCGAACTGTTGCAAACGTAGCACGAACGGCTTCTGGATTAACCTCAAATAATTTTATGAGGCTGATTTTCAATCTTTGCCTTTCCCAAGCGCCATTTGGCCAGTTCAGTGCTACCACCGCTTCCAACGCTTCAGGTAAACCAACACCAGCTAACTCGGCTATAATGTGGTTGTCATGAGGTACCAGAATATATGCAAACGACTGCAGGTGAGAAATTTCGGGTTTAGTCTCGTACCCTAGATCAATAATTACCCCGTCAGCCGGCCATTCAATAAATAATCTTACTTTTTGATTATCCAGTTCAGTTTGATTTTGATCAAGCGTAATAAAACCAAATTGTGTAGCATCCGAATGCGTAAAATATTCGATTGGGAACGAATAATTTTGGGGCTCACGAGGATTGCGCAGATGCTGATATAAACGTGCGGCTCTTTCCGGAAACTCAATAGTTGTGGTGGTAGTTAAACTTCTACCCTTCCGACCTCGTGTGTCCGGCGTGTTGTGGAACTGTGGAAACGAAATTATCTTATTTTCCTTATCCGGTGTGACCATAGTGGATTACCTCGAGTCCCTCTTGCAGGTCAATCCACTTACATAGTATAACAGACCAATGCCAGTTTGTTTTTGCTAAAGGAGGACGCATGTCAAATCAACCACATCCCGAATACCAATATCTCAACTTGCTGCAGGATATTTTGGATAACGGCCGCTGGAAAGTCAGCCATTCAACCGGAGTAAAACTCAAAAGCGTGTTTGGCCGGATCTGCCGGTATGACCTCTCACAAGGTTTTCCTGTTATAACTACCAAAAAAGTCTTTACCCGCGGCATTATTCATGAACTGATCTGGTTTCTCTCAGGCGAAAGTAATATCAAATACTTAGTGGAAAACAATGTCCATATCTGGGACGAATGGGCGTACCGGAAATACGAATGGGCACTTAAAGGCAAAAAGGGTAAAAAACTTTCGTATGAGCAGTATTTGGAGCGAATTAAAACTGATTCCAGGTTTCTCAATAAATATGGCGACCTTGGGCCAGTGTACGGCGTCCAGTGGCGCCGGTGGCCAGTCAATCGCAGCCGCACTGTTGACCAGCTCGGCTGGGCAGTAGAGAAAATTAAAAAATACCCGCTGAAAAAACACTATATCATCTCTGCCTGGAATGCGGGTTGCATTTACGAAATGTCCGGCAGTCACGCTGCTTCCATGGTGATTGCGCCGTGCCACACGATGTTTCACATCAACATTACGGATGATAAACTGTCGCTTCTCCTCTATCAAAGGAGCGCTGATTTATTTTTAGGCGTGCCGTTTAATATCGCCTCGTATGCGCTGTTGACGTTAATACTGGCGCAGGTCACCGGCTATAAACCCGGCGAATTTGTGCACGTGTTTGGCGATGTCCATATTTATGAAAACCATTTTGACCAAGTGAAGGAACAACTGCAGCGAACTCCGCGTCCGTTTCCACGGATGAAACTCAACCCAGCAAAGAAAAAAATCGATGACTTCGTGTTTAGCGACTTTGAAGTGGTTGACTACAATCCGCATCCACCAATTAAAGGCGACATTACCGTGGTGGGTGGGTTTTGAGTTTGTCATCCCGACCAAGCGAAGCGCGTGGAGGAATCTAGTACATTCAAAGTATGGGGAAAAGATACTTTGTGTATATTTTACGAAATCATTCGGGTAATTTTTATATTGGCATAACAAGTAATTTAACTAAAAGAGTTTGGGAGCACAAAAATAAGCTAGTAAAAAGTTATACAGAAAAATATAATATTGATCAGCTCATTTATTACGAAGTATATCAAGAACCTTTAGCAGCAATTGCGAGAGAAAAACAATTAAAAAACTGGAACAGAAAAAAGAAAATTCTGTTGATTACAAAGGAAAATCCTAAGTTTGAGGAAATTACCCTAGATCAAGTTGTGTAAGTTAGATCCCTCGACTACGCTCGGGATGACTAGTATGAATAAGCCAATCATTTCTCTCATCGCTGCCATTTCAGAAAACCGGGCAATTGGCAATGAAAACAAACTGTTGTGGCAGATACCGAAAGACCTCAAGCGGTTTCGGAAGGTAACTACCGGTCATCCGGTCATCATGGGTCGCAAAACCTTTGAGTCGATTGGCCATCCACTTCCCCACCGAACAAATATAATTGTAACCCGGAATCAAAATTACCACGCTGCAGGCTGTACTGTCACTCATTCTATTGAAGAGGCGTTAACTATCGCCAAATCCCGCCTCCGCCAAGGCTCCGGCGAGGCGACGGAAACCTTCGTCATCGGCGGCGGCCAGATTTATAAGAAAGCAATTAAATACGCGGATAAATTATACTTAACCGTAGTCAAGGGCAGTTATACCGCTGATACCTATTTTCCTGATTATTCCGAGTTTACCAAAGTTATTTCACGGGAAGAAAAACGCTCAGGTAACTATACCTACACCTTCCTCGACCTTGAACGCGAGCAGTAGTGTGGTATACTCGTGGTGAGGTATAATTATGGCAGGTTCACCAGAAAAGGTTACGAAATCTACTGCGAAAAAAGCAACAAATGTAAGATCTGGTGCAGAACTTGATAGGATTCCTGGAATCAAGGTTCATAATGGTACGGAAATTTTTATCAGCCCTCTTCCGGACCGACAAAGAGCCCAAGATGATCCATCCACGGGTACTCTACCGGAAGCCACAAAACCACGAATTTAAGTTTGTTCTCTATTATACCGCCGTTATTTACAGCCTGAAAATACACATACGCATCGCCTGGTTCCCTCAACCGATTTATCATTAAACTCTCCTGGGATGTTATTTTGATTCCCGTTATAGCGGCTGTCCCACCTAACACTGTAGATTGCTTAAGCAAAAATGTATTCTTTCTCGGAACTGTGATTACGCGTCCCTCCTGATTCTTGTCAACATATAAATAAACTTGTAAATTTTGATCGCAAATCAACTTATGAACTGGCGTTAGATAGGTTTCATCACCTGCATTAATCACCAGCAGTATTTCGGCTCGTACCTTGGTCGTATCTTCCACATTAAGTTTAACTTTACCCGCAGCATCCCACTCCACTGTAAATAACCCCTCAACTTCACCTTGTGGTAAATTTGATACAAACATCTGAATCCGATCCCATGAATTCTCACTACCAAACAGATGGTCAGCAAAAATCCCCACATCTTGACCAGGATGGTTGTCAATCCAATCTATTAACCATTTTTCTAAACCCGTTTTGGTGTTAAACCGCTCCGGCAAATCTGTCAAGTAAGTTGGATTGCGTGGTTCGAACTCAAAGATTGGCATAAGTGATTTTGACGGCAATAAAGTCCTATAATATTATAAAATAAGACTCAATTGCCGAAAATTGATTTTTTTGTTACAGTAAACCTATGGACAATACCGATGACCTGAAAACCATGCCGGATGAGTATTGGCAAAAAAAATTGAGTCCGGAACAATATGAAGTGATGCGCAAAGCCGGTACCGAGCCGCCGTTTACCGGTAAGTACGTGGATACCCACGAAGACGGCAAGTATCACTGCGCCGCCTGCGGTGCAGCTCTTTTTTCTTCAAAAACCAAATTTGAGTCAGGCAGCGGCTGGCCGAGCTTTTTTCAGGCAGTTGATGAGGGTAATATCGAACTGCACGAAGACCACAGTCATGGTGCACAAAGAACCGAGGTCATTTGCGCTAACTGTGGCAGTCACTTGGGGCATGTATTTAACGATGCGCCGCAAACTCCCACTGGAGAACGCTATTGCATCAATTCGTGCGCCTTAAACTTTGAACCAGATGAATAAAACTGCGGAATATAATTTTATGCCGGTGGGCAAAAAAGTTTTATTTTTCAGCATATTATTTTGCATTTTGCCGGTCGCTCCGGTTTCTGCCGACTGGTCTCAAGACGCTGGAAATGCGCAGCACACTGGATATACGGCTGAAGAACCAGTGCCACCTTGGACGTTCCGCTGGTCATGGAACGGACCGGATGCAAACGGTGGCACGGGAAATCATCTCTATGACGCACCCAAAGAAGCCAGAACTGTAATGGGCAGCGGAAAAATATATGTGCCCGCAGGTGCTCATGGTTTGTATGGACTTAATTCCCAGTCCGGAGCTCAAGTCTGGAACGTGACTGTCACCTCATTCAATGCAGCACCTGCATATGATGCTTCAACTCAGGCTGTTTTTGCCGGAGGCGCGGATGGCAAAGTATATAAAATTAATGCGAATACTGGTGCGGTCATCCAGTCCATCACTGTTGGAAGCCCGGTAAATAAAGCCGTGCTCCTCAGTGGATCGTACGTATTTGCAGTCACGGATAACGGCCAACTCTACAAATTATCTACGGCAAATCTGACACCTGCCTGGGCTGCCCCTTACGTAAGTAATTCTACGGTTGCCACTCCGCCCGCATACTCGCAATCAAAAAACGTTATAGTGTTTGCTGCCGACGATTTATTTGTTCATGCGGTGAACGGTGCTGACGGCACGCGCAAATGGCGCGTCAAACCTTCTCCAAATACTCCAGGTGGAACGAGCCAAGTTACCGCAGCCGGGACATATACCGGTAATCAGTTTGATTTAGGGTGGCCGGTGATTGCCGAACAGCATGGAATAGTTTTCGTCCGGATGCAACTCACCCATCAGGCGCACTTTGAAGGACCAAACGGCGGGAGATTTGCGAGTACCAATGCCGAAAACAGAAGCTGGCTGCAGCAAAATCCGCAGTGGAAAAATTTGTTCGCGCTCAATCTCGATGACGGAACCGAAAAATTCATTCCG
>DQGR01000029.1 GCA_003524845.1 Patescibacteria group bacterium | reverse complement strand
GTCATCTCGTCTGCGTACTCAAGATCTGCTCCCATCGGCAATCCATGCGCAATCCGGGAAATCTTCACTGTATTTCTGTTTGAAATTTGCTTTTGAATATACATGGCCGTTGACTCACCCTCCATAGATAAGTTGGTAGCTAAAATGATTTCTTTGATCCCGGTATTTTTCAGGCGGGTCAACAACTGCGCAATTCTGATCTCGTCAGGACCCACGTTGGCCAGTGGATTTAATGCGCCATGCAACACGTGGTACACACCCCGATATTTTCCAGTGCGCTCAAGCGACAGAATATCAATCGGCTGCTCGACAACGCAAATGACACTCTGGTCACGACTCGTATCCTCGCAAATTGAGCACGGATTGGTTTCACTGACATTNNTGTGAGGTATTGTAGCAGAAAAATATGCTTAGCGAGGCAATGGTGAAAGTCCTACATGATTTTCAATCCGGTCAACGCGTTTTACCAGATGTAAATGCTCGTCGTCAAAAAACGTGATTGTTACCGAAAGATCCTTTTCAATTTTCTTCAACCGTTTATTAATCGGTTTAGTTTCTTTTTGGACTTCATTTTGAACAATCACTCGAATCGCGCTAAGATCATCTTTAGTTAACATGCTATTTGAGTATACTTGAGTTAAAAAATTTAACAAGACCTATTTTTAGGTTTGTAAGTTTTTTACCAGTAATGAGGCTACNNGTAAAATTGCGCGGATTTAATGGCAGTAGAGCCGGTATTAATGATATCGTCAAAAATGACGACGTCAAAATCTTTGACGTCAGCCGAGGTACTCAAAATCTTCACTGCGCCGGTTTGCAAGTCCCGGGTTTTTTCCAGATAGACAACTGGTAACCCGATGGCTTTGGCAAACTGTTCGCTTCGTGATTTGCCACCTTTGTCAGGCGACACCACAATCATCCGTGCGTGTTTATTTAATTTTTGTGAAAGCAGCTGGCGCGTTGCTAATTCCTTAACCGGAATATGAAAATACGGCNNATTTGCGACAGCGACTGCAGCACGAAAATTTCCTTGTCAGTAACGTCTTCCTGTACGTACACCCGGCACTCGTTGTCAATAAAGCGGGTAATTTCCACTTTACCTAGAGGAATCCCGCATTGCACAGCCACTTTTTGTGCCAATGATTCATTTGAAGTACCGGAAAAAANNTGAACTTGTTTCAGGATCTATAAAATAACTTTGAAACACGTCCAATCCTGTCTCGAGATGCCGAAACAAGTTCGGCATGACACTAATTACTACGCTTTCGTAACTGTAAATTCTGCTTCTACTTTCGGTTTACCGAATTCTTTATGTGCTGAAAATCCGCGTAAAAAGATCTCCATGAATTTATCCGCTGCTCCAGAAGATCCCGGTGCAAATGCGAGTTCACCTTCACGGACATTAAACGTTCCATCGTTAAAATAAGCAGTGCGTTTGATGCCATTTAATGCAATTTGTAACGGTTGACCCCGTTTAAAATTAACTTGTGATTGTCGGGTTGAGGTTTTTATATTCCCATATCCATCAACCCAGGCAATTCGATTGATCGGAACTTCTGGGATACTTTCTACTTCAAGCGGTGCATCAATGAATTTTTGATCACCATTCGCAAATCCGATAACTGCCTCAGGATAAAAGTCACGCGAACGAAACTGCGATCCTTTGTTAGCAACGTTTGCAAGATGAAAAGCGGTAATATATGGTTTCACAAGCGAAAAACAGTAACCTCGATTTACTCCGGCAATTAAAGCGCCGTTTTTTAATTTAGCCAATGCAAATTTTGACCCCTCGTTTTTATCACGGGATTCTTTTTTTTCTGTTCGCGGATCGACGTTAGTATAAACAATTAAGTTTTCTAAACGGTTAACCAAAGAATATTGCGCAGTCCAAAATCCAGTGGCCAACGTACTAAAATCAGGCACACTCGTTGCGCGCACTTGAACAAAAGGATTCAGCGATGTTAATTTTTGAATTACTTCATTAAACGCCGGATCCCCGACTCCATAGTCGGCGATCAGCTGAATAAAGAGTGGATTTTGCATGGAGCAATTGTATCAAAATCTAAGCTTTGCTGCTGCTTATGTTCCTTCCTGCCAGCTGGTGAGGTATTTCTTTTGCTCTGGAGTCAGCGTGTCAATTTTCACTCCCATGGCAGCGAGTTTGAGCTGGGCAATTTCCGCATCCATTTCTGGTGAAATGGTGTAAACCTGAGTTTTAAGCTTGCCTTTGTTTTTGACAAAAAATTCC
Source organism: Patescibacteria group bacterium (assembly GCA_003524845.1). Classification (GTDB taxonomy): domain Bacteria; phylum Patescibacteriota; class Microgenomatia; order UBA10105; family UBA10105; genus UBA10118. Next base: position 5,576 of record DQGR01000029.1, on the reverse strand, counting down.
GCAGCGAGCGCCTGATTTGCAAAACTCATATCCATCACTTCTGCCGGATGTCCCTCAGCTGCCACTAAATTAATCAGCCTTCCCTCTCCCAATATGAAACGTTTACTTCCGTCCTTAAGCGTATATTCGTCAACGTACGGCCGGACCTGGCGTTTGCTTTTCGCCCGTTTCTCTAGTTCAGCAACGGCAATCTCGACGTTAAAGTGGCCGGAATTGGCAATCAGGGCGCCGTCTTTCATTTTTTGCATGTGCTCAAAACTGATCACCGTTTTGTCCCCGGTGACGGTCACAAAAATATCCCCGACTCGAGCCGCATCAGCAATCCGTAAAACCCAAAATCCATCCATCACCGCTTCAAGTGCCTTAACCGGATCAACCTCGGTTACAACGACGTGCGCTCCCATGCCGCGCGCGGCTCGCCAAACCTCTCCCACACCATCCGTAACCACACACCACAAATGTTTTTCCAGCTAGAAGCACGTTGGTGGCGCGCAAAATTCCGTCAAGTGTCGACTGTCCCGTGCCATACCGGTTGTCAAAAAAATGCTTGGTTGCACTGTCATTGACTGCAAACACGGGAATTTTTAACGCTTTATCCTGTTCCATGGCTTTAAGCCGAATCACTCCGGTCGTGGTTTCCTCAGAAGATCCAATCACTTGAGATAACTGTTGCGGTCGTTCTTTGTGCAGTAACGAAACCAAATCAGCGCCATCATCCATGGTAATTTCCGGATTCGTATCCAGCACCGCGTTGAGATGTTCATAATAGGTTTTTTTATTTTCGCCTTTGATGGCAAAGGTGGGGACAGTAAAATCTTTAACCAAAGAGGCTGTCACATCATCCTGAGTTGAAAGTGGATTGCTCGCACACAAAGCCAAATCTGCCCCGCCGGCTTTCAGCGTCAGCATCAAATTTGCCGTTTCGCTCGTCACATGCAGACATGCTCCGAGCCTTATGCCTTTTAACGGTTTTTCCTTTGCAAACCGTTTTTCCAGAAGTTTAAGTACCGGCATATTCCTGCCCGCCCACTCAATCTTGAGTTTTCCCTGTTTGGCCAACGAAAGATCCTTAACGTCATGGTTTCTCGGCATACTACTTCCTTTCATAATTAATAAATATAAGTATATTCTGTTTTATACCATAAACTAATACTCGATACTATTTCCGGCAAACTCGTGGTATAATTATAGGCCTTATGCCAAAAGAAAGAAGGCGAACACCAAATCCTAAGCGAGAAGATTTTGCCAATCCTCGAGCAGAAAAAATGTACTGGGCCACGGAATGGTTACTGGATGAATCGCCAGAATTAGGGCATTTAAATTGGAAATTTTTATATGATGGTTGGCAAAGTATAAAAGAAAGTCATGTGAGCAAAAGTGAATCAATTGATGAAGCAAAGGCTATTACTTGGGGGTCTATTGCATTTTTTTTGAGCACGAGGGTAGCATATCTCAACTTGGAAGTTACTGAAAACGATTTAAATCGCTTAACAAATAACCAATTAAGAAGAGAGCTTGATATTATTTCCTCGTGGGATTCTCTTTCCGGAACTGCTTTGGATGAAACTTCTGATAATTTTAATGGAGATCCCCCAAATCCAGACCTGCCGCTCATGAGTTATCCGCCTACTCAGAAGGTTGAACCTTATAATGACAACTCACCAATATTCGCACATTTGCAGGCTCTTGCTGCTGCTGCAAACATGGAACCAATCACACCTGAACTTGAGGCAGTTATTTTAGAATACGCAACCAATGAACGTAGGTCTTTAGAGGACGCTGTTCGCGCCTGGAACGACAATATGACTTCACCTTCAAATCCAGAAACCCAAGATCCAGAAGTCATAAAAAGAATTCATGAAACTTCGTTTATTATACTGGCCATAACTATGGCTTCAAGTTGGGGTAAGGATAATGATACCTCAGTTCGATTAAATACTTTTGGTGAGCACTTACAGAAGCCTACATCTCAAACAAATTCACTTCTTTCTCTTTTAAACGAAGACGCGCTATCATTGAGGGTCGATTCGTTTAGGGAAAAAGAGGGAATAAGCCAAACTAGAGCTCATGCAATTGATGCCAAAACCATCAAAAGAGCAAAAAGGATAAAGGTAATTGAAGAAGTACCATTCAATAAAAAGGTGGCTAGTAGTTATGCAACTGAAATTACCGGATATAAAAATTTGGATTTTGGTGCCATTGTAGTGTGGGTACCTAAAGGTAACTATTGGCTTGGAAATATGATTATCTCGCAGGTTAACCACGAACCTCCGAGAGCCCACTCTCCTGTGGTACAAATACTCCGTGCCGAAGATCCGGCTCAAGCTATAATGGGCTTCATCGATTATCTGCAACAAAACCCGGACATGGTTAGACTTCCTTACAAAACTAACTTGAGTAAGAGCGATATTCGACATGCGCTCAAATTGCTTAATGATCAAAAAATTGTTCTTCAACTGCACTCAGATGAATCTAAGCCTATAGACCAAAGCTTGGAACGTGCATCCCACCTCATCTCCCTGTTACTTGAAGAACTAAAGGGAGTTCATTCTTTGCCGCAATATTTTCCTATAGTGATTGAGGATGCTGTGACCAATGAAGTTTCCTACACTATAGTAGTCAACAATCAGGGCAGATTTGAAGTCAAACCGCATCTGCATGCATTAAAAGGAAATTTAAATTTCCTAAGCTATATTGATACGATGATTACTGCTCAACCCAAACCAGAATTAATCCTGTGCCAAGAGTCACTCTATCAAACTCTGATAAAAGATCCACAAACCAAAATTATCGCTACTGAAGGTCAACTCGTTACTATTGAGCGTCCAGACGGCACGATCAAAATTCATCGGGGACCTGTCATTCAATAATAATGTTTCCTTACAATCCTTAGAAATTCCCCTTGACTCCAGCAAGTTTTCCGATTTTGGTAAGGTTATAAAGTTAAAGGTGTTTCAAAATTTTCCTCATATCGTTTTTTAAATTCGTCAATTGTAAACTCGTGGGTCTGGGTACCCATTTTTTCAACTGTGTACACTGCCGCAACAGACCCCATCTGGCCGCAGATTTGCAAATCAAAACCACGCAAATATCCGGCTAAAAATCCCGCGCGAAAACAATCTCCGGCTCCGGTCGGGTCAACTACTTTTTTAGGTTTAGCCGGAGGGATTTCAATAGCTTCTTTTTTAGTTTCAATGCGCGCGCCCTTGCCACCCAGAGTCGTGATCGTAATTGCGGTGCTTTGAATTAACTCTTGGTGCGACCACTTAGTCTTTTCTTCAATCAACGCAATTTCATAGTCATTACCGACCAGAATTTCAGCTCCATCAATATACTTTTTTAATTCTGCGCCTGAAAAAGATCCGGTTTGGAACGCCGGATCAAATAGATAGCGCCATTTTTCCTGTCTACATTTGTCTACGTATTTTTTCATCGCTTCTGGCACAGTCGGCGCAATCACCACAAAGTTTTCTTCCCTGTTTTTTGGGTGCGGTAGAATAAGTGTGTCAGCAAAACTCGAAGCGCCGATTTCAAATGAGCCGATCTGATTGTTATCCAGATCATTAATGACGTGGTAATGACCGGTACGTTTATTTTTTATTATCGTAATCTTTTCCCGGGAAATGCCAACGTTCTGTAAGTGTTTTGCATACCGGTCAAAATCATGGCCGGCAACTGATACAATCAGTGGATCAGTGTGTAATAGTTTCAGCGTGTAAGCAATGTTTCCGGCAGTACCACCAAAATGGTCTGAAATAGTATCGACGAGAAAGCTCAGTGAAATCTGATGGATCTTATCCGGCATGATCCGGTCGGCAATCCGGCCGTTGTGCACGGTGATAGTGTCATACCCCAGTGTACCGGTAACAATAATATTCACGTTATAACTATCCAATAGGAATTATGCAGTCTTCTGTCATGCTGTCCGCCAGCCGGCGGATCAGCATCTACAAACGCTTGAGATCCCGAAACAAGTTCGGGATGACAACAGGCTAAACTTTACCCAATCCCCAACTGTTTTGACACGTCTTGCATTTTTGCTGCTGCAGCTTGCTGCGACTGACGAATGGCGTCATTCACTGCGGCAGTCAATTCCGGAACATCCTGGCCATCGATTTTAATCGATACTATTTGCTGCGTCCCGGTAATGACTACCGTAATCCGGCCTTGCGACGTGGTGAACTCCAGTTTTTCCAGTTCTTTCTGGATCTGGGCTGCCTGAGCCCGCATTTTGTTGAGATCCCCCAGCATCTTCAATGGATTTTGCATGCAACTCCTCTCGAGAGCGATCAGTAATCAGAAATTAGTGATCAGTAAAAATGAATTGTATACTTCGAACTTTCTGTTTACTGTTTACTGTTTACTGTTCGCTGTTTTAATACTGTCTCAATTTTAACATCCAATCCTACCACTTCCCCAATCACTTTGGCAACTAAGTCACGGACTTTTGCCTCGGTAATCCGTTCGGCATGAAACTTGTAACCCGCTTCAATCGTCAGCATTCCATCTGCAAATTTTACCGGCCGGCAGGAACGCAAGACCCCGACTATGGAATGGTTAAACGGCTTGAGCTTTTCAAGAATCTCAGACCAGTGTGCGAGTATTGATTGCACTGAACTGTCAGCATCCCCTGCCGAAATCGTGGCAATTGCACCCATTTCCTGGACTGAGGGAACGTGTGGTTTTGCACGCGAAGTTGTAACCGGCACTATTCCCGCTTCACAGTATTCAACCAGGGCAAGCTCAAAAGGCAGTTCCGGAATTGGCGAACTTTTCACCAGTGGAAATGCATGAGTGAGTGAGCGAATTGCCGCAATAAGCTCCACCTTAGACCAAGAACTTTTTGTCGAAAAACTTTCAACCAGCAGCGTCTCCAGCCGTTTCACAATCGTGATCATAAATTGGGTCAGATTTTTTCCGCTACTGACTAACTCGTGGATTTGTTGGAGCAGTTGAGCCGTCTTTTTTTCCTGCAAAAGGATCACGAACTTTTCCAGTTCCTTACCACTAGTTAAACCTAAACTTGACTGCACGGTATTGACCGTAATTGCATCCGCACTGGTTGCTACTTGTTCAAGGAGTTTCGCTCCATCCCGGAAGGCACCATCTGCTGCTTCGGCAATCAGGGTAAGTGCCGCGTCGTCAATTTGTAATTTTTCACCCTTAACGATCCGCAAGAGTGATTCTTTGAGTTGGGCCACCGTTGCACGTTCAAACGGAATAAACACGCAGCGCGAAAAAACAGTTTCCGGCACTTTGTGCGCCTCGGTGGTTGCCAAAACAAACACGGCATGAGCGGGAGGTTCTTCTATAGTTTTTAAAAGTGCGTTAAAGGCTTCACTAGTCAGCATGTGCACTTCGTCAATAATGTAGACTTTAAATTTAAGTTGAATCGGTGAAAGTTTAATGGTCTCACGCAGTTGTCTAATCTCCTCAATGCCACGATTTGAGGCCGCATCAATCTCAAGTACATCCAGGTTGTTACCCGCAGCAATACTTTCACAGGTCTCGCACATTCCACAGGCCTTCTGGTTTTTAGTATTTGGACAATTGATTGATTTAGCCAGAATCCGGGC
>DQGR01000056.1 GCA_003524845.1 Patescibacteria group bacterium | reverse complement strand
CTGCTTAGATATTTTTTGCTTGCCGTAGTTGTTGCCGGTGCTTTTTTTGCATATAGTTCGGCTTTTCCTCAAAGAGCCTCCGCCGCCGGCTGTACTTTTTCCATTTCTCCGACCACGATTGCGCCGCATGGGGATTTTACGGTCAATGTTCAAAATCTAACAGTTGGGAATCCGTCCGAATATGTTATTGTTTACGACTCTAGCTCTTTTTATACAGTATGGACGGCCACTGCCACAAATTATTCTGTTACTGTTAATGTAGATCAGCTTTTCGGAGCAAGTTCACCCCAAGCACTAGGTGGCGGGTTCCAAATTGCTGTTGGAACTGTTCAAGCAGTGGGTCAGCCAGGAGGGGAAATTTGTTCCTCAATAGGGGGTAATACCATAACTATTGATCCAGGGCTTACTCCTCCCCCCACAGTCAATCTTTCAGCCAGTCCTGCTTCAATATCATCCGGAGGGTCATCAACTTTAACCTGGAGTTCAACAAACACAACTGCCTGTACTGCTTCGGGCTCCTGGTCCGGAAGCAAATCCCTCAGCGGTTCCCAATCAACAGGCAGTCTTACAGGTCCAGGTTCATTTACCTATACCCTTACCTGCATTGGTCCAAGCGGCAATGATAGTAAATCCGTTACGGTAAGTGTATCGGCCCCGCCGCCTCCTCCTCCGCCACCTCCCCCGACAGTCAATCTTTCAGCCAGTCCTACTTCAATATCATCCGGAGGATCATCAACTTTGACTTGGAGTACAACAAACACAACCGCGTGCCTTGCTTTGGACTCCTGGTCCGGGGTAAAACCGCTTAACGGTTCCCAATCAACCGGCGCCCTTACAGGTCCAGGTTCATTCACATATACCCTTACATGTGTTGGCACGGGAGGCAATGCCAGCAGATCTGTTACGGTAAGTGTGCTGGCACCTCCTAACCAACTTCCGGAAGGCAAAATTGACCGGGTAAGCTGCGATGATATTGCCGGCTGGGCACAGGATCCGGATACTCCAAGCAATCCAACTGCCGTCCATATCTACAGCGACGGAGGGACCTTTGTAGGCGCTGTGTTTACCGGCGCCCTTCGTTCTGACGGCAAACCGGGATGGGGACTGTCGCCACTGCCGGACTTCTTAAAAACCGGCACACATACGATATCTGCGGCGGCCATTGATTCGTCCGACTCGAGTTTACATACTTGGCTTGGCAGTTCGGGTACTTCACTTGTACTGGACTGTTCTCCACCTCCACCTGAGCCAATAGGCGGTGGCTCGGGGCCGACACGAGCGTTTAACTGTATCGTAAGCAGCAGAAGTTTCAATATCGCAGAGTGTTTCCATCCGGCGAGAATCCTTGGCTACGAAACCTCTGCCGGTTTTGGATATTTGGCAAGCGATATTCTTATGATCATAACTGGTATAGCCGGTAGTTTGGCCTTAATGTTTATCGTCATTGCCGGAATTAAATTCGTCACCTCCGGCGGCGATCCCAAAAAATTGGCAAGTGCACGATCAACAATAACTTACGCAATTATTGGATTGGCAGTTACAATTTTAGCTTTTGTGATCCTGAGAATTGTCCAGTTCTTTTTAAAAATCTAACGTACCGGGGATATAAAGATAATTTTTAATTTTAAATTTAAAATTTGAATTGAATTTTTAATCATTTAATTTTCAAAAATGCCAAAATATGATCTTGAAGAAAGAACCGCCGGGTTTGCAGAAAAGCTAATTGAGTTATGCAAGAAAGCCCCAAAGAATGTTGTAACAATTCCAATAATAAGTCAGCTTGTGAGATCGGGTACCAGTATCGGTGCGAATTATTGTGAAGCGAATGGAGCTTCGAGTAAAAAGGATTTTAAGAACAAGATTTTTATCTGCAAAAAGGAAGCGAAGGAGACTAAGTACTGGTTAAGAATGCTTGCAAAAGCTTCTGTTGAGTTAAAAGAAGAATGCATGGTTTTGTGGAAAGAGGCACAAGAATATACTTTAATTTTCTCAAAAATAGCCAGTAGTACAAAGACATAACTTAAATTTTTAATTTGAAATTTAAAGTTTGAAATGAAAGTTTTAATCATTAAATTTTTTAAAAACATTTAGATTTCATTAAAAATTGTAAATTGTAAATTGTAAATTCTTCAGGGCTTACTTACTTTATAGCTTCTCGTCGTACAGGGAGCAATTGGATCTGTTGTATTTTCTGCCTTGTCATTTTTGTTCTCTAGGCAAGCGGTTAGCGTGTAACCGGTGCAGCCACCCGCACAGGGTGAAGGGGAGCCAATATAGGTGTAAATGTAGGAATCTGTATTTATAGGGTCTGTTGGGATTTTGGCAACATAACCTGTTTTCTCAAGGGTTGAAGAATTTAAAACAGTTGGGTAATACTTGGCGTTTGATGTATCGTTTTTATACTGTTCCAATGCCCCTTGGATTCTTGTAATGTCTGCTTTTCTTTGGCCGTCGCGCTTTTTAATGTTCTGAATTCTATAAAAATAGAAACCTGCAAATACAAGGCCGATAAACACTAACACCGCAATCATAATAATCAGAACTTTTTTGAGAGAACTTTTAGGTTTATCAGTAGGAAGAGCTGGATTGACCTGGGGGGATTGTTGATTGCTGGGTGTTTCTTGAGTTTGGGTTGCAATATGGACTTGAACTGGATTAGCACTTGTTTCTTGCATCTACTCTAGAATACTTTTTTATCTGAATTAATTCAATATTATGGAGGGCAGACTATATACTCATTAGCACCATATGTTAAGGGTGTGGTGGTCCAAGCTTCTGTATTTCTGGGACATGTGATTGCAGATCCTTTATCGAAAGTTGCACCAGCTGCTTGGGGATCGTTAGCATTCTCAAGTGTAGCTCTTAATCTGTGAGTAGTGCAACCACCTACGCAAGCACTACCGTCTATATTGCCCAAATTACTAATATATGGAGAATTAGTTCTGGGATCATATGGTATTTGTTTGATATAGTTACCAGAGGTCAAAACATTTGTGTTTCCAACTGGGTCCCCAGTTCTTCTGACTACGGCGTCACCGTTTCCGGATGGATAATATCTTGCACCAGTGGAGTCGGTCTTATAAAGCTCTAGTGCTTTTCTAATTGCATCCAAATCTGCTTTTCTTCTTGAATCCCGGCCCTTTGCCTGGGCAGATGTAAAGGAAGCAACGGCAAAGGAAGCTAGAATGCCGATAATTGCAATGACAACCAAAAGTTCGATCAAAGTGAAACCGCGTTTCACTTTGGAGTTGGTAGTTAGGTAGTTCGGTAGTTCGGTAGTTCGCGAAAGCGAGGGCATTA
>DQGR01000083.1 GCA_003524845.1 Patescibacteria group bacterium | reverse complement strand
CTTGAAATCGCGCTGAAAATAAAAAACCCGATACTGCGCGCCTTTGGTGAACAACCATTGCAGCGCGCGGAAATTCTTAAAACTAAACTCCAGGAGTTTGCACAAGTACGTAAGTTTGTAAAAGAAACGTATCCGGTGATTTCTGAGGCGTTGACTTCGGGTAACTATATTTTATGCGAAGGCGCGCATGGCTTTTTTCTCGATACTGATTGGGGTACCTATCCATTCGTGACCGCATCAGCTTGCGTTCCGGCTACAGTGACCGCCGGGGCCGGCATTCCGGCGCAAAAAATTTCACGGGTGACCGCAATAGTCAAAGCCTACACGACCCGGGTGGGCAGCGGTCCGTTTCCCACGGAATTAATAAATACAACCGGCGATAAACTGCGTGAAGCCGGCCATGAATTCGGGACCACCACCGGCAGACCGCGCCGGTGCGGCTGGCTTGACCTGGAACTGATTCGCTTTATGGCGCAGGTCACGGGAGCAACAGACATTGCTATCACCAAACTGGATGTGCTTGACACATTTGCCGAAATTAAAATCTGCGTGGGCTTCACCTATCGCGGAAAACCAGTCCATTACTGGAATGGAGATGCGCACTGGTTACAAAAAGTCAAACCACTATACAAAACCTTGCCTGGTTGGCAAACATCGCTTACAGATATTCGTTCATTGAACAAACTGCCACCGGCTGCACAAAATTACGTGGCTTTTATTGAAAAAACCGTCAGCTTACCCGTGAAAATGATTTCAGTTGGCCCGGAACGCAGCCAGACCATCACTCATTAAACTATGCCGCAATCGTTTGGTTTTGAAACCTACCTGTCGCCGCTGAGCTGGCGCTACGGTTCTCCAGAAATGCGCCGGATTTTCAGCATCAAGCATAAACACGAACTGTGGCGTAAAATCTGGGTGACGTTGGCTGAGGTAGAAGAGCAGGCCGGGATTATTTCAAAGTCAGAGCTTGCTGATCTTAAAAAAAATCAGGACAAACTAAATATTGAACGGATTCTTGAGCTTGAGAAAACTACGCGGCATGACGTGGTTGCCGCAATCCGGGAATTTAGCGAAATTGCAAAAGTGGGCGGCGCAAAAATCCATCTCGGAGCAACCAGCATGGATATTGTTGATAATGCCGAAATGCTTTGTATTCAGGAAGCGCTCGCATTAATTATTACTCAAGTCCGCAATCTGCTTGCCACATTTGCCAAACAAATACAAGCCTATGCTGCGCTTGTTTGTATGGGCTACACGCATTTGCAGCCCGCTGAACCAACCACCGTTGGCTACCGCCTGAGTTTTTATGCGCAGGATTTGCTGATTGACTGGGAATTTTTACAATTTGTCACAAAAACAATCGCTGCCAAAGGTATGAAGGGCGCGGTTGGCACCCGGGCAAGTTTTAGCGTACTGCTGCAAGGCACGAAAATGACTGCAGAAAGTTTGGACGAGCGAGTTATGAAAAAACTTGGATTATCAGTAGTGCTGATTGCCAACCAGGTCTATACCCGAAAATTTGATTATCTGGTTTTGGCTGCACTTAATAGTATCGCTTCAACTATAGCCAAATTTGCATCTGATGTGCGTATATTGCAATCTCCCCTGTATGGCGAATGGTCTGAGCCGTTTGGCAGTACTCAAGTTGGTTCCTCAGCCATGCCGTTTAAGAAAAACCCCATTAACTCGGAAAAAATCTGTTCACTGTCAAGATTTGTAAACCAGCTGCCTCCGGTTGCGCTGGAAAATGCCACACTTTCGTTCATGGAGCGGACACTCGATGATTCTGCCAACAAGCGCCTGATTATTTCCCAGGCATTTCTGGCAGTTGATGAAATTTTGATTACTGCGGGCAAAATCCTCTCCGGACTGGTAGTTTACAAAGAACGAATTAGCTTAAATCTCGCCCAATTTGCTCCGTTTAGCGCGACTGAGTCAATCCTGATTGCGGCAGTAAAAAAGGGCGGTAATCGACAAATCCTGCATGAACAGTTGCGACACTTATCACTTCAAGCTTGGAATGCAGTACAGCAAGGAAAGGTTAATCCGCTACCAGAATTACTTAAAAACGACACCCAGGTACGCACGTATTTGCAAGTTCGGGAAATTATGGCACTACTGGACATTACTCACCACATCGGAGACGCGCCAAAGCGCGCCCTGAAACTTGCCCGGCAGCTCAAGAAACTCTAGTCTCAGGCACAATTGTTTTTCCCTTCCCGGTCTGCTAAAATAGCTACACTATGGCGATTGCAGTCACCCTTCACAACCAGAAAATCCACGTGGGTGATACCGTCGGCGTCCACTACAAGATCATTGAAAAAGACATCGTGTCCGGCAAAACCAAGAAAGAAAAGCACGAGGAGCAGAAAGAACGGACCCAGGTATTTGAGGGGATGGTCATCGGTATCCGGGGAGCAGGAGACGGTAAAAGTTTTGTCGTCCGCCGGATGGGGATTGATAACGTCGGTATTGAGCGGATTTTCCCAGTGGTTTCTCCCTGGATCAAAAAAGTCACGGTAACGAGACGCGGAGACGTACGCCGGGCCAAACTCTACTATTTGCGTGCCAAAACCAAAAAAGAAGTCGCCCGGATCGGGACTCTGGTTGATACGCCAGCACAAATCGAAACTAAAGCTACTCCCGAGTCCAAACCCGCTCAAGGATAAAACTTCTCCCGGACTCACCCACCTTGACTTACTGGTAACGTTGAGTATAGTTAGAGAATGAGTTTCGGACTCGACCCGGCATGAAAAAATTTACAATATTAATTGTCGCTGCTGGAATATTACTGTTCTCAATGCGTGGTGCTTACGCCCTGCAGTCAATTGATGTGACTGGAGATGGACGAATTGATGCACTTGATATTAAAGCAATACTTACAAACTGGTTGATGTCCGGAAGTCAAAGTGCTGACATTGATGAAAACGGCAAAGTAAATAGCCAGGATGCTGCATATGTACTCCGTGATTTTGGCACAATACTTGTTTCACCATCCCCTTCATTGCTTCCTTCGTCTTCTCCACAAATCGCCCAGGAATGGTCACAACATGCGCATGATGCGCAACATACGAGTTACTCGACCCAGGTCGTCGCGACTCCATGGAAATGGAAATGGTCGTGGAACGGGCCGAATGCGACTGGAGGCATAAGCAGCGGTAAAACCTCTCTTCCCAGAAACATGCAGCCGGTCACCGGCGGCGGTCGGGTCTATGTAGCACGAGGATCCGGAGGAGTGGTAGCGCTCAACGAAACCAATGGTGCGGTCTTATGGACCGCCAGCCCTGGAGGTGCTTTCAATTCTACGGTAGCCTATGATGCAGACACCAACTCAGTTTTCGCCGTTTCAGCCAACGGCCGACTCTATAAATTAAATGCAAATACCGGTACTACGAGCAGTTCATTTGCAGGCAACGGTACCAGCCCCTTGCCGTTGCCCCCCGGTATTTACCAGAATGAAGTCTTTTTTTCCATGGGCAGCAGTGTCTATGCCCTGAACAAAACCACGATGCAGCTGATCTGGACGTATGCCGCCGGTTCTCCGGTCCACACTCCGCCTGCCTATTCACCCTCCCGCAATCGTGTCATCGTCGCCACGCAAGATTTGTATGTGCACGCGATTAATAATGCAAATGGACAACAGGTATGGAGAGTGAAACACACGACACTTTCCGGTGGTGATCCCGGCAGTTCAAACGCAAACGCCGAAGTCAGTAATGGCTGGCCGGTGATTGCGGAAGAACACGGATATGCACTAATTAAATTGCGGTTAAACTGGCAAACTTTATGGGAGACCTACCAACCTGATAACACAGCTATTCGTCAATTCCTTTCAGCCAACCCGGTACATCAAGCGTTACAGGTTATTGACCTTGATGATGGTTCAAAGCCCTTTATCGCCAATATCGGACATGGCGGGTTTGGTGATGGCGGGTACATGCCGATGGGTTTTCAGCCGGCAGTCAAAAAATTCAGCGACGGGTCTGAAGTGGCCTATGTGCTTGCCCGAGGTGGGACTATATACGATCCCCGTTGGGACTCACATCTTGGTGAATTAATGCTTGATGATACTACTATTCCCGGTTTTCAGGCCGGATATTTTAGATTTATCAGTTTTGCGAGCGCTCCTATTTCTGGGGATACGTTTTTGACCGATGAACAACCATTCATTTCTGCTGCCGGAGATTATCTGTTTGCTAACCACTGGGAAGCCAGTATGTTTAGTTTACGAATTACCGATCGAAGTGCAGCTCGCGGACTGTATACCAATCAAATTCAAACTCAAGCACTGTATACGCTGATTGAGTCGCAGGATGGCGGAAACTGTAACAACACCACTCACTTTGTCACCGGTTTACTCCAAAATACTCGGGGATATGCAAACCCTCTGGGCGGGTTTCATATCTATTGTAATTTAGGTAACGTGTATGACTCATACTGGACCAATTATGCCGGAACTGTTATCAGTAATGGCATGATTATTATCGTCTCAACGAGCGGTTGCGTAGTTGCGCTTGAATCAGGGAGTCTGACCGGTTTTGCTCCTGGTTTACCAGTAGCCGTGTTTCAGCTGTTTGGCCAAATTGGTGAAACCTTGGCAGCACTTTCGCAAACTACTTTACCGGTCACCGAAACTAATGCTAACTCGGTGATTGACTATACCGAGGCCCAAGAATTTATTGGACAGACGAAAACCGTCACCGGCACCACTGCATATATATTTAATAACGGCAAGTCTGTTTTACTGGGATTTGCCGACCCGCACCAGGGGTATTTTAAGATTCAGATTCCGAAAAACTCTTGGGAACAATTCGGGAGTACGTTTGGAACTCAGCTCGGTAGAAACAAAGAAAATCTGTTTACAGAAGGGAAGACAGTTAAAGTGACTGGCAAAATTGTACCCTACCAGGGAGATCCGGTCATTTATGTATCTGATCCGACTCAGCTTGACGTAATGAAATAAGACTCCGGGAATCTGTTATCTATGTTATCCGGTCAAAACCAGCACAAGGGTAAACTCGGCGAAAACGCTGCTGCCACTTTCCTCGCTAAGAAAGGTTACCGGATCATCAGCCGCAACTTCTTTGTCCGCGGTGGTGAACTTGATCTCGTAGCCGTGCACGACAACACGCTTATTTTCGTAGAAGTGAAAACCCGATCAGGAGCTGATTTTGGTACGGCTGAGGAAGCGGTCACACCCTGGAAAATCAAAGCGTTACTGCGCGCCGGCCAATATTTTAAGCTCAAACATCCTAATTTGCCCGAGGCATTACGGCTGGATTTAGTTACTGTCAGCCTCAATTCCGCAAACCAGGTTACCCACCTTGAACACTTGGGAAACATTGCTGAAGCGTGAATTTCATTGAATCTCCACGCACAAATCTGTTAAAATACACATTATTCCGTAGATTTTTGACTCTAAATTCTTTTCGGGTCGCTAGCTCAACGGTAGATCCGCCCGAGGCGGACTTTTAAGGAGTACATTAAATGTTTACGGTATACATCATTCAAAATGAACAAAGAAAAAGTTACACCGGTTATACAGTTGACATTAACAAAAGATTGTTAAGACACAACGGTGAGTTAACGAGTAAAAACACAAGTTATACAAAACGAATTGGAGGCTATTGGAGGGTTATTTATAGAGAAGATTATAATACAAGAAAAGAAGCATTGTTACGAGAGAGATTTTTGAAATCAGGCAAAGGCAGAGAATGGTTGAAAATTAACATAGAGGGTCGCTAGCTCAACGGTAGAGCAACAGCCTTTTAAGCTGTGGGTTCAGGGTTCGAATCCCTGGCGACTCACAGACACAGATTTTGAGGTTTTGTACTCCTCATTTAGCTTGAAAAGAGGGGCTAATCTTACAGTTCGAAAAAGTAAATCATTGTAGGTTGGTAACTCATCAAAAAGTAATTCAAAAAGGGTAGCGTCTTTAATAGGATTAGCCCCATCTAACAGCAAAACTTCTAGGTGTTCCAAGAAGTATTTTGCATAATTCATCAGAGTTAAAATACTAATCTGTTCATCTTCTGCTTTATCCCTGTCAATTACTAAACTTGCTCGTTCAAGCTCAAGTTTCTCAATATCATCTTCTAGCATTTTGATAACGCTTGAAGAACTAACGACCTTTATTTTTTCTTTGATAAGGTGTATCTCTTGCTCAATCTGAATAAGTCTTTTGTTAAAGAGGACTGTAGTATCAGATGCTTGTTTCTCACGCTTATCCCACTCAGCTAGATATACTTCTTGAAACTTCTTGATAAATTTTTCTTCTACTTTGACATTCCTTATAAACTCCTCAATCGTGTTATTAAAATCACCCAGTGGAATTCGAAAGTAGTGATGCTTACCTTTAATTGTTGCAGCGTGGTGATAGGCAGGGTAATGAGTACCCTTACTACCTCTTGAGCTACTACCATAAAGTTGATTAAAACATTTAGGGCATAATACTTTTGTCTTGTACGCATAAAGTGGGTTGTCTTTGTCTTTCTTAACTTGCCAATCTGGTGGTTTATTTTTGTAAATTTTGATTAAATCTTCGTCTCTAACAATAATTACTTTACCCCTGTTAGCTTTATTGAACATTTCAATCGTTACTAAACCATCAAACCTTTCTTTTATCGGCTTTCCCTCAGTCCATTTCTCAGTATTGATACCAGCGTAAATTGGTTTTTGAATATAGACTTGAAATTGTTTAACAGTTAATAAATTGCCTCCCTTAAAACCAATAGTTCTTCTTTTGTCGTTAGGGTCATGCAACTTTTGAATTCGTGACTTGTAACCCATCTTATTTATTTCCTGAACAATTTCTTTATCCTTTAAGTTACCTTGAATTCTTAGCTCGTACATTTTGATAAACCAAGGAGATTCTATTTCGTGTGGCGTTAGTATTACTCTTTTCCCATTATCAGTATCAATTTTTGTGTTTTGATAACCAGGAGGAGCTGGTCTAACTCTGTAACCCATTCTTACATACCTAACCTCAGCCCCTATCATTCTAGTTAAGATATCTCTGACCTCGCCTTTTGCCCGCTCTGCTTCTAAGATTTCAGTTATGAACGATGGACTGAATTTTGACCATTCGTACTCAATTCCTAAATGCTCAAGAGTATTAACAGTTTGAGTTGAGATAATTCCATAAACATCTACCATTTTGACTCCATAACGAGAAAAATGAAGTTTTAGCTGAGTATAGACAGTTGCACCGCCTCTTGTGCCTCTATCAATGCTTTTGAAGAAGCAATAGCTAATTTTGATTTTGCTGGTTTTACAGTAATTTAAGGCTTTTAAGATTGGTTGCATGTCAAAATCTTTACTTGCAGACTCAGCCAATTCGAACCACTTTACAATCACTATTTTGACACCAAGTGTGGAGGAGACCTGTCGTATTCTTCTTTCAATCTGCTCTTGTTGGTCTTCTGGTGAGTCACCAATAAGCTCTTGTTTCTCAGAAGAAACCCGCTTAAATCCAATTCCGTATTCTGTCTTCATGTTTATGATGTTAATGCGTATTGATAATCTATTACGCTTGTGAGATTTTGATTTATCCTTAGCTTATCTATTTTTGGCTCAAACTTCAACGTCCCATTCCTGTAATCCTCAATTATTTTGTCAATCATTACATTAGCAAAAACCCTCATGCGGTCTTCTATACTTGCGTTCACTTTTATGGTTTTATTTTTGCTCATCTTTAAGTTATTAAATAACCTATTATGTTATTTATAAATGATAATTTACATTTACTTGTTAAGTTACTTTATTTAGTTACATTCACTTCCTTCCCTGTGCGGATATGATGGGAAACA
>DQGR01000081.1 GCA_003524845.1 Patescibacteria group bacterium | reverse complement strand
ACGAGTTTTGAAATGAGTTCATAAAGTTTGGTGGATGTTTGGTAACGGCGGAGTTGGTTTTGGTTGGAGACCGGGTACTGAAACCGAATATATTTCCGGGAAAACCCAGTTCGTACCGGATATTCTGGGAGCAATTACAGTTTTGCGACCGCATAAGGGTTTTGATTTACAAAAATATCCAATTGATCAAAACCTGTATGAATTCCCAGAGAACACTCCTCAAGAACTCCAAAACCTGGTTTACAATACCCAGTACGGCAGGACGATGGATATGGTTGAAACAGCAGACGGCTTAGTTGACGTGGATAGCGCTGCTGCGGTAAATGCGTTTGGCAAAGACTATCCTCGATTTAGAAGAGAGGTAAGAGCTACGTACGATCATACCTATCAGGAACTTCACGGCCCGGTTGATGAAAATCAAATTAACCACATGCCCAGTCTACCAGTTGCAATAACTCAGGACATTACCGACAGTCAACTGCGACTCTTGGAGCTGAAACCCGAACTTGAAAAAGGAGACTTACGAAGGTTAAGAAAGTTGTTTAGTAATTCTGGAAAATTAGCTACAGAACTTGAAAAATTGGGAATTCGTGATTTTACGCCAACCAAGACGCCGTGGACGCTCAAATTGGCGAGAATCAATAATCTCAGTGGTGTAACCTCACTCGGAGGCGATATGCTCGTAAAAATCATGCTTGGTCAACTACCATTTGATAAGACTGTTCAGGTAAATGTATATGCGATTGGTTTTATCTTTGCTACTCATTTTCTCAAATTTCACCACAAAGCCGCTTAACCGGATAGCAGAATTTAATTAAATTCCATCAATTCCAAATCTTGCAATCTTTGCTGTAATTCACGAGGAACACTTAGCCCCAGCTTCTTCCCCCAGTACCAAAAGGCCGCAGCTCGTTCTAACTGTTTTCTATCTCTATTGTTTACGAATGACATGGATGAATCAGCCACCGCATCCCACACTGTTCTGGATCTGTGTATTTCCTCTCTATCCCTGCGATCTTGCAATATATGCTGTGGTTTTCCATTTCTAAACAATATTCCAGTTTCCGGATGCATCCAGTATCGTCCGCGCAATCCACCTATCACCAGGTCCGTGTGCTCATCAAGTGTTGCGTAGATATCGTCCAAGGTTATTGGATCTTTGCTGTCTTTCCCCGGCCAATTATTCACTTCCGCAAGTTCCCGTAAATTAAACCGATCATACACCCGCTCAATCTTAGAAATTGCCGTATGTAAATCTAATATTTCACCTTCATCTGGTCTCCACGAATGAATCAAGGATGATACTGCTGGAATTCTCAGTGTATAGCACAGCTCTCGTTCCTGCGGGTGCAGTACAGGTCCCATGTGTCCGAGTGGAAGCCGGACCACCAGCTCTGCTGAATTGGTGGTAGATTTAACTTGTGCATCATCGCCAAGCACCACCGTGTTTTGGGTATTTATTCCAATGAGAAACGCGTAAGTAATCGTGTGTGGTATACCGAGTGGGTCAGATATTCTTTGATCAAGGAACAGTGTCCCGTCGTATAAAGGCTTTGACCCAACTGTTTCAGATAGTTGCGAAGCCCAAAACCCAACGACCTTTTCATCATCAGCTAACTCAAAAGACACAAGGTTTCCAGGCTGAATAACTGGTATTTCAGGTGCCTGCAATAAATTCCTTTCAGGTGTTTCCCCTTGAGCTGCTTTAAATAATTCTCGAATGTTTGCCATAAGGGCTTTTTTCTTATTTTCAGTGGTATAATAACACAGGTTGCAAAACCTATGGAAGTAGGCCTGTCGTTCAGTGGTAGGACCTGGGTCTCCAAAACCCATGACGAGTGTTCGATTCACTCCAGGCCTGCAAAGTTACTACTGGGACAAAACTGCTTTTCCAGAGCCTGTCCCGAACATGTTTCGGGATTCGAATCCTGGCATCCCTGCAGAAAGAGAATTTGAGGCACCGTCGGACAGTTGGCTCTGCGCGGGTGCGGTCGCGCAGAGCATTTGAAAGGGCTCGCGGAAAACGGCCGAGAGCCGCCGAAGACAAAAAGAGGGAAAGACCCCGCAGAAATTTCTGTATATATATTCTATTTTGGAATATAACATACAATAAGTCAAGATGCCTATGTCCAAAGCTATATACACGGAAGAACACAAAAACTTAATAAGGAAACTAAAGTCTGCCCGCCTTTCGGCCAAACTTGATCAAAAAACTGCAGCAAAACTGCTAAACAAATCACAGTCTTATGTTTCAAAAATGGAATCCGGACAACGAAGAGTTGACATAGTCCAATTGAAGGCTCTTGCTGATGTTTACAAAAAATCAATTGATTATTTTCTAAACTAGCACATATGGCAAAAAAAGATTTTATCCTTCAAGGATTTACTGAACATACGCATGCAAAAGCAATTCTGCGTTTATTTGATATTAAAAACATTGAGGAGGTCATTCTGAGCGTTGCTTTCGTAACTGAAGACGGAGTCCGCTTAATAGAAAACAAATTACACCAATACGCAACCAAAACGAAAGTATTTTCAGGTATTAGAAATGACATAACGTCTCTTCAGGGACTAAGTCGACTATTAAAGTTAGGAGTTTCTGCATACGCTGTCGATACAGGAGCGCGCAATATTGTTTTTCATCCAAAACTATATTTAGTACGAGGAGGTAAGCAAGCTCGATTACTTATTGGCAGTGCCAATTTAACGCTTGGTGGTCTAAACAATAATATCGAGGCAAGCCTAGTTTTAGATCTAGATCTTGATAATTCCTCTGACAGAAAGTTTGTATCAAAAATAGAAAATCAGATTCTTAAGCTACCGGCTTTATATAATGACCATGTTTTCTTAATTGAATCTGAGGCGCAATTACTCGCTTTACAAGCAAACGGACGGCTGCTTGATGAATCAGAAGCCTCGCCGCCACGACCAACCACCACGGCTTCTGCGCCTTCAACAGATCCGATTCCGCGTATTAAACTAAAGGTTTTACCATTACATAGATCGTCTCGTCGGGCAAAAGCTCAACCTGCTGCATATCGTAGGATCAGTGGAGCCCCTCAAGCTCAAAAACAGTCACAAGTCTCAACTAATCTAGAGCTTGTATGGCAAAGCAAGCCCTTAACTGAACGTGATCTTAATATTCCCAAAGAGAGAGGCACACACGCAACTGGTTCTATCAACTTAGACAAAGGACTTCTTGAAGATAATATAGACCACAGACATTATTTTCGTGATGCTGTCTTTGCTCATCTACAATGGGAGCCTCGACAATCAGGTAACGTAGAAGAGACTGAAGTTCGTTTTCAGTTAGTTATTAAAGGAATCTATTATGGTGAATTTCCATTACAAATACGACATAGCACAGACACAAATAGTGAAACTTATAAACAACACAATGCCATGACTCGATTAAGCTGGGGATCAATTGGAGACCATGTGAAACGAAAAGACTTACTGAGTCGAACTTTATCACTCTTTAGAGATGAAACTGATCCAAAGCGATTTGTCCTCGAAATTGATTAATTAGTTTCTGCGTCACTTGATGTTCTTTGCCTTCTATCGTGAAGTTTCTGCCAATTATTTAATAATTGATTTTGATCTGACAGATTTAGTCCTAATGCATTTAGGATAGTGCTATCTTGCTTCGCTAAGAGTTCTCTAGCTGGCAATGTTTTAATCGCTGTATCTAGATTTGCAAGATTTACGGTTAGTTTTTTTGACAATGGAATAAGCAACTTTTCAATCTCAGAAGGAACTAACTCTAGCACTCCTCCTCCATAATGTCTTCCCTCTAATTCTGCGCTCAATGCTGTCAACGAATTTAGAAACGAACCAACTAGCTGTCTACTGGATCTATTGTGAACACGAATTCTATAAGCCGTATCTGTGGTAAATGCTCCAATTTTATTAAATATTAGTCGGGGAATATCGTGAGATCTTTTCAACATTCCTATTTCCGTAGCGTAAACAGATGGCACCGAATACCAAGGACTTCGGACACTACATTTGTAGCGCAAATGAAGGCCTTGCTCTTCTCCATAATGGATATATTTTTTAGCAATAGCACTGTCTGTTGGTTTATTAGAAAACCAAATAAAGTTAGTTGGTTTACCATTTTTTTTATTTTCTTGATGTTGCTGTTCATCATAAATAATACCCGGACAATGCTCGCTACGTCCAAACATTGGATGAGCCCATTTTGATAGATTATATTCTTGAACCGTTTCATCGGAAACAAGAAAATAGTCATTTGCTCCAGTCACAATACCAACATCAACATCAGCGACATCATTAAAATGATAAACATCTGGGTGATCAATAAGGCTATCGATGAGGTTGCGTGTTGAGTGGTCTAACAGAGCGTAAGTCCATTTGCCAGCCACAGTTCTTCCATTTAATGATTTAGGTGAAGAAAAAATAATGTCGGGGTCTATATCAAGAAATTCTTTCTGTTTGACGGGATAAATACCAACACCCTCCGCGTTTTCATAAGTATTGTTTCTCTTTTCTGCAAGAAGCAATACTGCTCCCTGAAGAGTATCTTTAAACCAAAGTTCTTCTGGATCAACGATCACCAATCTTTTGCACTCTTTCCCAAGATATGTCCGGAGCGATTGAGCATGAATAATATGAATAATCTCCGCCGGAACCACCATTGCTAAGCGACCTCCAGGCCGCAACATTGCTAACGAAGCTAAAACAAATGGCACCCACGCATTAGTGTGTTTAGTAAAAGGCAAATTAAGTTCATTAAATATTTCCTCTGATCTTTGTTGAAATTCTTTAGGAAGATATTGATATCTAATAAAAGGTGGATTACCAACTACAGCATCATAAAGCGATTTATTATTTCGAATATTATCTAGTGACCACTTAAGAAAATCTTCTGTTTGTACTTCGATATTAGCGGATGTCCCTTTTGCCCTTAATTGGGCCTTTTGGGCTTCATTTTCATTAATCTCCAAACCTAAAACCGATACGCCTTTCATTCCGTTAACTTTATCAATGGCTTCAAAAAAAACGCCGTCTCCACAGCTAGGTTCTAGAACAGTTCTCGGATTTATATTTCTAACCCACTTTGTTAGAAAAACTGCTAAATCAAGGGGCGTATAATAACCACCACGTAATTTTTGTTCGCTCTCATTAATTTTAAAATTCATAACGATAAAAATATTATTTTAGTCTCCTTTTCTTATTAAACCACAAAACTTGCCGCGAATCTCAAGCTCTTTTGGATAGATATTGTTTAATGCTTTATTTCGGGGTTCTAGATAGACTTTCCCATTTCTTTCACGATAAACTTTGAGTGTTGCACCCTTTTCTGTGATAGCTACGACACGATCTCCATCACTTGCTGTATTCTGATGCCTGATAACTATAACATCCCCATCAAGAATATTATCATCTTCCATGCTCGTACCCTTCACTTGTAAAGCGTAATAATCGCCTTTTCTGCTTATCATGGATAACGGTACATCGATTGGTTCCGGATTTTCGATCGGCTCTATGGGGCTACCTGCGGCAATAACGCCAAGTTTGAAAATGCGGCCAAATTGCTGAACGGTGGTGCTGATGCCGCGTGCTATATTATCGGTTTTTTGGAGAAATCCCCTTGTTTCCAATTCTTCTACGAAATGCTGGGCCGTGCTGATGGATTTTCGGAAATGCTTCGCTATCTCATGAAGCGACGGCGAATAACCGTTGTCTTTGACAAAACTCTTAATGAAATCCAGCACCTGCTTCTGCTTCGGAGTGATCGTCATCTGAATATTGACTTTCATAGATTGTTGTCCTATTATTAATATATTACTTTTTTATGATTAATGTCAAGAGGTAATTAAAAAGTTTATGCCAAAAATATCATTCTCGGAATATTTTAAACTTGGTAAAAGTCAGCACGAACTCGATTTCGTTGATATTCCAATTAACACAAGCGATATTCCCCTATTTATCGACCCGTATGCGATATCAAAACGTGACGATCGCTGGTCAATTCAATGTCACAATCATATTGTAAGCTTTTTCCAGCGCGTGATCGATCTCATGAGAAGCAACAAGGATAATGAGGCTAAATACATGCTTGCAGGACTAAAAGAGCCAAATCAGACTAGGTTTGGTCTATCAAAAGGGATTCACCCCAGAGGTCGAGGGATTGGTAGAGAACAATCAGTTGACCTTTTTGATGCCCTACAGGACAGTACAGCCGTAAGGACCGGGTTTATCAAAGACCTCGAAGATTGTGAATTATTAATCGAAGGAATAAGCAGAGATAAAATCTCTAATATAGCAACTGACATAATAAAGAGCCAACTTATCGAATACACCCAAGCGCAATGTTTCCTTTTTAATGTTCCCATGAGCAGCGTGGCAAGTGACTTAATATGGGACGTCGCCAACACCAAATGGACAAATCAGTACGCTGATCTGCCTGTTTGCAATGGCAGAAGTGTCATTCTTGTTCCGTGTATATGGAAGCACCGTATACGCGGCTCCCGTGTCAATCATGAACTTCTCGCCTACCTGTTTTTGTGGATTATCAACATTACTGATTTTGGCTGAAATAGTCGTAATTCCCATGCTTCCAATATACCATACAATTTTATTCTTACCCTCCCAACCGCAATATCCCCAACCCTAAAAGCCCCACGATAATCAAATAAATTGCAATCAGGTAATTGAGTGATTTGGGGAACAGAAGAATCAGGACTCCGAAAACCAGTGATGCGAGTGGTGACAGATTATTAAGTGTTAAACTCACGCCAATCACCTCCTTCAAACAACAAGTACCATCCTACTTCATTATCGCAAAAATCGCCACGTCCTGGTTACTGAATACTTTGGTAAACCCACTCCCCGTCAATACTATTTCTTTTTCCAGACCAAGCTGCGGTTGCAACATAAAGATAGGGGTAACACCGTTTGATTTAGATAAAATTAAAAAGAAAGTCTAACTTAGTATATTCGAACATGCACAAACAAAAGGGCAGGGGTAGGTCTGCCCTTTTTTTATCCCGCTCACCAAACAAGCAAATTTGAGATATTGTAAACTTATGGCTTTCTGCTGTTATTTGCTGCCTGTTCACTAGTAGCCTGACCAAACGCTTTACCTTCTGATTGAGCTGTGCTCGGCTGAGTTTCGGCAATTTGTTGACCAAATTCAGCATCAATCACGCTCGTATTGAACGCTTGGATTCCATCATTTTGGTCTGGCGTCACCGTCTCACTGGTTACTTCCTCAAGTGCAACCGAATTTTCAACCGCAACTTGGGGTACTTCGGTTGGTAAAGTATTACCGGATTTACTATTGTCCGCTGCTACTTTGGTTGTATCCGCTGGTTGAGGAGATGCTTGAGAACTTGTGGCAACTTGATCCTGAACCTCAGCAAACGTTTTGCCACTTGCACCTTCTGCTCCAGCTGCAGGCGCTGTTTGCACCACCTCAGCGACTACACTGCCTCTGATTGATACATCCGGTGGCGGAAGCGTTTCCGGTTTGCCATCCTGAATAAACGAGGCTACTAAAGTTAGTAACACTGCTAAAAAATCTACCATCGTATTCACCTCCTTTCACCATGGATTTAGTTTGTACGACGCGGATTATCTGACTGTCTGTTATTGTTTTTATTGTGCCCAAAACTTCAATTGCCTTTTCGAGTGCTGGTTGCGTTGCCCACAAAAAATCCTGCCCCTGGGCAGGAAAATACTATTCTACTTAATTTGTGCTCGGATGACAAATGGAAGAAAACAACTATCAAATAAATGGAACGGTGTTTATAATAAATTCTGTATGCGCTTCAAAGTACCAATCATTTTGTTTATATTTGCAGGATTATTCATCCGTATTCCCTTAATCGCATTTGCAACCACAATCACCGTAATTTATAACGGTACCACATTCAGCCCGCAAACAACGTCTATAAACGTCAATGATACCGTCATCTGGACCAATCAAAGCTCTAGTTATCTCGAGCTTGTTTCCGATCCCCATCCATTTCATACTGATTACCCACCGCTTAATCTCGGATTAATAGCGCCTGGCGCATCAACTCAGTTTACGTTTACAGAGGCGGGAACTTACGGCTATCACAACCATTTACAGGCCAATGCCACCGGCACGATCATAGTAGCTCCCGCACCTTCAGATACCTTTTTTACTTTAGCTGATCTAAAGGAACTTCTTACCACATATGAACAAGTAAATGATACCGCATATTTTCCAATCGATGGAAAAATCAATCTGCTTGATGCCGGATATGTGATATCTCACTTAAATTAACTTAACTTATGAATCTGCTACGAAAAATGAACCCTCGTTTCCGCGGCCTTACTTACCTCGTATTAGCGATTTTAGTGATCGGGTTTGTAAATACGGTTTACTTAGTTACGACACGTTTACGTTCCAAAGGTCAGACGCCGACTACGTATACGGTAAATTACGATGGAAATAATTTCGCACCTAAAAACCTGAATATCAACGTCGGCGACACTGTCATTTGGTACAACGCCAGTGAGGATTACCTTGAACTTGCCTCTGATCCCCATCCGCAGCATACTGATTATCCACCGCTTAATCTTGGGATTATTTCCCCCAAAGAAAGTAAACAGTACACCTTCTCCCAAAGTGGAACCTATGGATATCACAATCATCTAAAGGCCAGTGCCAATGGTACCATTACGGTTACCCAACCAGTTCCCTCAGCAGATATCGCCTCACCTACACCAGCACCCACCCCCGTCGCCACACCGACACCCTCGCCCGTCCTCGCGACTACCCAGCAACCATCACCAACTGCTTCACCACCTGTAGGAGGGTTTACAACCAACCCTTCACCCACATTGCAACCAAGTTCCTCACCCAGTCCAAAAAGTGCGTCTCCGGTCCTGGTTTTGCCTACCGCCAGTCCATCATTTACTCCGCTTACCCAAACCACATCTAGGAGCACTCCTCAACCCGCTTCTCCTATTTCTCAAACGGCGCGAGCGCTTCCATCACGCGCCAACACTGTTGGTAAACTGATTGGTGTTGTCGCAGCTGGACTCGCAGGTTTGACGCTATTAGGTACCGTTCTGTATATGATTTTGAAAAAGAGAGCAGCTGGTCACGATGAACCACCAGGCACTCCACCGCCAATAGCTAACCCACCGGTTACTCCAGAACCTACTACCCAAGAAACCAACGAACCCACCCAATCGAATCCACCTCTACACCTGGGATGAAACCAAGTTTCATCTTCTCGCCGCAAAAATAATCACTTCCTCATTTTGAAAAACTACGGCCAAGTAGGGCACAAGCTGTTTAACTTTTTGCGCGTCTATCTGTGACCGAAGCATAAAAACGTGAGTCACCCCGGAAGCCAACAAATCAGTAAAACGCTGATCAGTAAAAGATTTTTGCGTAAGTTGCAGCCGATAAGTCGGATCATTACCAGTTTGTTCGGCAAATCCGGCTTCGACCAGGTACATTTGGCGCTCAGAAAGTGCGGCAAGATAAATCGGCGCTGGTGAGTAGCGAGCCGGATCAACAGCAATAATACTCGTCCGAGCTGTGTTATTCTTAAGATAAGCAAACGCTTGTAAATAAGTACTGGGGATCAATTCACCCTGCGCGTGAATTTTTTGGATGATGTTTTTGATATTCACCGGTATTGCCAAAGCGATACAGATAAACACAAAAGTAATTGCTAAGGTTGGTGAAAATTTGTGCAATCGCTGCCCTATTTTTTCGATCGCAAACATCGTCGGAAATACGAAAAAAAGCAATGCATACGGCGTAAACTGAATGATGTTATGCGCACTGGCGCCGAGATTGAATAACAATGGCAGACTTAAACCGGTAACCACCACAAAAGTAGTTAATAACACAACGGGCAGTAGCGCATGCATTCGTTTTTTTAACAGCATAAAAACCAGTGAACTCAAGAGGGTAATTAAACCAACGAGTCGAATACCTAGGTTGCCAATTAGATAAATACCTAGCTCGATAAGTTTTACCTTTCCTAAGCCTAAGAAATTCCCGGTATTTATATAGAAATCCTCCCGATCCGCATAGTAGGGCAGATTTAATTTATCTGCTGAAGTCATCATTTCGCGGAGTAACCAGCCTGGCTGCCATCTGAGTCCAACACTGCCAAAGGTCGTCGTGAGAAAAAACAGGGGTATGAAAATTACTAAGAACAATCCACTTACCAGCAAATATTTTTTGTCTTGTTTAAGAATTGCAACAATCAAACTGGTACTCATAACCGCAACTAGCGCAACAACTCCGGCAAACGATTTAAATCCATACGACACGGCGAGAAGAATTACTGCAGCAATGAGCGAACGCATCTGCAACTGTTTTTTCGTTGCCTGAAACCACCAGTACACGCCAAATAAAAATAAAACAAACCCAAATACCGTATACGGATTAGTCAGCTGATCAAATGGCTGGTCTGCAAAAAACGTATTCCCCCGCCAATCAAAGTTGCTGCCTAAAAACAATGGCGCCAGATATGCCACATTACCACATAAAAAACCAAAGATAATGGTGAGGATGTGAAAGCGGATATCGGAAGTTGCAATCGTCCCCACCGCGTAGATCCCAAGTCCGAATAAAAATGAAACCAGTGCCGGCAGAAAATAGTAGTACAGGGGAATAATTGGAATCCGGGTAATTTGCTGCGTCGCTGCTGCAAACAAATGATATAAGTAATGCGTGTTTTTGAGCGCTACTCCGGAAAAACCCGGATTCTCGGGCGGAAAGTCATGATAGAGCTCCTCAATAATTGCGATATTCCACATGGTGTCGTGTAAGGCCGGCACTATCAACCCGTCAGGCGTGGATTTGAGAGGTACCCAGAGTGTCAAACATTGAAGCACAACCAAAATGATAATTAAACTGAGGATAATGAGCTCATTTGTTTTCAACCAGGGAAACGCAAGCAGCCTCGGCTTCTTCCAGAAAATAATAGCGAATACAAATGGCAGTAAACTCCAGACCATCCACCAGGCTCCTCCTAGACTTCGAACAAACAGGCTAAAGATTGTCACGACAACAATACCAATGGTCAATGCGGTTCCAAAATTTGTGATCCGGTCGTCCCTGTGTAGGCTTAAAATTAACTGAACCGCATAACCTGACGTAAAGATAAACGCGAAGATAAACAACCAAAAAATGAGCGCGCTAATCATCATCACCTTGACAAAACTATTTTTACTCTTTAAAAACGCCTGTAGTATATACTGTCAGAAGGCAAATGAATAGGCGAATCAAATACCTATTACCACACGACTTCTGGTCAATTCTGATTCTTGGGTTGTTGTTACGACTTCTGGTTATGCCGTTCACGCTTAACTGGGATCTGCTTGCCAACACCCGCTTAATCGCTACCTGGAATACGCTGCCGTTGGCTGAATTTTATAAGCAACCTTTGGCCGCCTATCCGCCACTTATTTATTCCATCTTAAATACGGTTTTGGTAATAACCGGAAAAATTTTCGGCTATGATTTTTGGAATTGGCTGCATGCCACTGATTTGGCTTTACTAACTCACCAACACACTTTTCGGTATCTATTTTTTTTAAAACTGCCGTTTGTCTGTATCGAAGTTTTGACCGGAATTCTGTTTAGCCGGTTGTTTGCGCGTCCACTACAAAACAGGGCACTAATGCTTTGGCTACTTAATCCGCTGATTATTTTTACCGTCAGTATTTGGACCAGTGTCGACATTATACCCGTGGCGCTGCTGATTGTCAGTTTGTACTTGGCTAAACATAACCGGTTCATTCTCGCTGCTGCTGCCTTGGGCTTTGGTGGCGCACTCAAGTTATTTCCTTTGTTTGTCTTTCCGTTATTATTTATTCAGGTCAGTGGCTGGAGACGCAAGGCCCAAGTCACCGTTGCCGCTCTGCTGCCTTTTTTACTCGCGCATCTGCCGGTTCTGACACTGCCTGCATACTGGCAACATACCGCAACCGGGGGTTACAGCGATCAGGTCTTTTTTGCCAGTCTGCCAATTGGTCCGGATCGCAGTCTTATTTTTTATTATTTCTTCTATACCCTCATACTTTTTTACTTTAACCAATTTACATCAAAAAATCAGCGCCCGCTGATCTTTTTCAGTTTTTTCGTCTTCTTGCCGCTCTTTATCTTCAGCCGGTTTAATTTGCAGTGGATTTTGTGGATTGCGCCGCTGCTTATCCTGGTTTCACTCCAAAACAATGTTCGAAAACTCCCGCTGTTTATTTTATATACTGCATTTTTTGGTATGGTAATTTTTTCCCAGGCGTCACTCAATATCGGCATGCTGGCTCCACTTGAGCCGACGTTCTGGCTCTTAGACTGGCCGGTGAAGCAAAAGTTGGGTACGGAGATGACCATGCGGCTACTGAATGGTTTGCAGAGTATCTTTGCAGCAAGTTTGATTTGGTTAATTTATGCCAAATTAAGGTTGGGTGGCATGCGCGAGGGTTCCCAAAATTAGATTTCACTTGTTTGATCCACCGCAGGCGGAGAGTTTGAAATTAATTTTGGGATACGCGCGTGACAGGATCCGACTGGATAAAATAACTAATTTTCTATGCGCAGACTCGATAATTACCAAATTGAATCAAATAGTACGATCCGGGTGGAAAAAAATTCCACCATAACTCAAAGTTTCCAATCACACAAAGGAAACCTCGCCGGAGTACGTCTTATTGGCTTTAATCCAAACCTGGGGGGAAGTGAGAATTTTGAATTAACGATTCGTGATGAAAACAATCAACCAGTCCGAACATTATCGCTTTCGGAAACCAACTTAGGCTGGGGCAGCACCATCCGTTTTGATTTTGCACCCATTCCGGATTCGCGGGGGAAAACGTACGTTATCAGCGTCAGTGCGCCTGAAAGTACAACTGCACAGCTTGATCTTGCGTACACGAGTGAAAATAAATACGCCGAAGGTGCGGCGCAGAAGAATAACGAAGTTTTATCAGGAGACCTGGTCTTTGAAACCTATTACCAGACTTCAGGAGCTACGATAATTATCGATCCGCTGATAAATGCCGGTATCCGTTTTACCCAGGATCCGGTTTTCCTGTTTTTCTATTGCATAAGCTTGGCTGGACTTATCGCATTCATTATCAAACGGGGAAGATCCATAAAAAAAAAGTAATCATTTACTTTATCTCGGAAACTACCGGTGGGGCTGCTTTATTCCGCCGCAAATGTTTCCAGTTATCATTTAAGTGTCCGAGCGCCCAATAATCATCGAACATGTCAAATACCAGATGTAGAAATATTGCGCCAAAAAAAATGACGCTCGCTTTCCAGTCAAATTGAGTTGATACAGCAGCCAATACCAAAAATCCGGCTAGCACATAGACATTATGACTTGCTAAACCGGTATTATGTTTATGATTATCCCGCCAAAATCTCAAAAGTGTACCAATTTGTCCCTGACGTAATATTCTGCGTACTTCCTGCGCATACCAGTCTTTACGGCCATAGGTAAAAAAATACAGCAAATGATCCACATCGATAACCAGCGAACCAACAGCAGCAAGAAAGACGTAATAAAATGAAAATACTCCCCATACTTCTCTGAGAATCCAGGCAAATACCAAACCTATAAGTAGGTGAGTGATTTCATGTTTAGAATACCAGATGACAAACGGCACTCGTTTG
Organism: Patescibacteria group bacterium; assembly: GCA_003524845.1. GTDB lineage: Bacteria > Patescibacteriota > Microgenomatia > UBA10105 > UBA10105 > UBA10118. The sequence goes on along the minus strand of DQGR01000081.1, from coordinate 1,411 downwards.
ATTTTATAAAAATGATGCATATCCTTCTAATTAGACCAAATTGCCAGCAGTTTTGCAAATTTATAATTCTAATTTTCTTCTCCTTGGTAAGGAGAAGGGCAGGATGAGGTTGTTATTTCTGTCGTGAATTTAATCAAACGGTGAGGGTGAGTTTTTTGAATAAGTTAAGGGGCTAAGCCTTCAAAGCATTTAAGACTGACCCAAGAAGCAGATAATTTCAGACCCGAGCTTCTGCTACAATTAATCTTTGTCTATGCTCCTTGAGCGAAACGGTTTCTTTTCCAAAAAACGGCGCAAGCGATTACGTCAATTCGGCACCGGCATTATTTGCTTTTTAATTGCACTGGCGATCTTTTCATATGTTACTAATCCGTTTGTAGAATTTTCAATCGTTGCCGACCCGTTTGAATTTGCTTTGAATCGTGATACGCAACTGGAACTCAAACAGGTATCTGAGCTGCGTCTGCGGACTAATGTATTCGTGCGTTTGGTAGCCGATCTCAAATCCGGTTGGCATATTTTTAATAACCGGTTTACCGGCGGCAAAACTACCTTCAGCGGTGACATTGAACCCATTATCCAGGAAATCCATGCCTTGCGCTTTGATCCGGAACTGCCGTACCTTATTTCCGGCGACCACTTTAGCCTGCTCTATCCGCGCTCTTTGGGCATCTTTTATCACACGTTACTTGATCCGCGCACTGCGCTTGATAGTACTGACTGGCTACATCGCGAAACCATTTATTTAAAAACACTTGCCTACGCGCTTGACGTCTTTGCCAAATCTAAAGACCTGTCAACTACCATCGTCCCAATTGCTCCGCAATCAGTCACCCTTTTAAATATTTACAGTCCGCCGATTGACACCCTCTACAGCCTCTTGTACGGCTTACAAACATTACAAACTCCCGAAGAACTCATTAGCATCTATCCCTTTACCACAAATAATTATCAGAGTACGCATACGGTTCAGGCAGCGCGTAATTTGTTACATGAATATAAACCGGAACTGACCTTTCATTTTCATAAATTTATCTCCGATACCGTTGATTTGCACACTCATCTAGTCCGCACTGACCGCCTGTTCTCCGGAACCAAGGATATTACGAAACAAACCAGTTCGTTTTACGATAATGTCATCCTCTGGAAAACATACGAGCTGGCACAAAAGCTCGGACTTATAGAAAAAAATCCAGACTTTCTGGCTAGTCTTAAAACTCAGATTCTCTCAACCTTCTGGTTACCGGAGCAAGGTCATTTTCTGGAAGATTTAAGTCCGGAAAGCCGTGCCGGTAATTACTATTCGTCCGACTGGCTGATAAGCGCTATGACTGGATTTCTGGATCCGAAAAACCCAGACGATCGGGCGTATTTGGAAAAAACAATTGCATATATTCATAAAAACAAAATC
>DQGR01000079.1 GCA_003524845.1 Patescibacteria group bacterium | reverse complement strand
ATATTGGTAACTGCTTTTTCCAAGATATCTTGGATAGTTTTGGAAGTAAAGGGAGAGTTCCGACTAGGGATCACTACTGATAAATCTATGGCCATATTTTTTTCCGAACTTTTTAAAAAAATACCACGTTATTATTAAACAAGCAAGGAAATTTAATTACTGATGTCTTAATCTGAGTAACCTCCTAACTCTCATTAAGTCGTGAGGTGAAGTTATATCTCCAATAAAATTCCTAGCCAGTACCGGAACTACTGGATAGTCACGGACAAATGACCCAACCAAGGTGCTGAAATAATACTCACCCTTAGTGAGTTGCGGTAGGTAATTAAAAATGTCTGTATTTAAAACTATCACTCCGTCAACCGCGAGATCTGATTTGGATTTTTGAGGTTTTTCTATAATTTTTACAATCGTACCGTCTTTTCGCAAATAAGCGATACCGCAAGCTTGCGGGCTTTGCGTTTTAAAAGTAAGGATGCTTAAATCTTTTGCTAAACAATTTTGGACGTCAATTGGGTCTGGAATTTCATCCCCGTAAACCAGGAGAAATCTTTCATTATGAAGATAAATTTTTGCTGCCAAAAAGCTATACGCCGTTCCTTTGTCAGATCCTTGGGCATATTTTATTTTCAAATTCCGGTATTTATTACCAAGATGTTTTTTTATCTGAAATCCCAGATATTTGACTACGATAATCACTTCGTCAATCTGGGGGGGAAAAGATTCCAGAATATATTCAATAATCGGTTTCCCGTTTACCTTAAGCAGCGGTTTAGGAATTGTTAGTGTTAAGGGTCGCATTCTTATTCCTTCTCCCGCGGCAAGTATGACTGCTTTCATAGTTTTAGTAAGAGTTACGCAATCTTGCGTCATCCTGAACTTGTTTCAGGATCACAAGCGTTTGAGATGCCGAAACGAGTTCGGCATGACAGTGTAAGTACATTATCAATATCTGCGCAAGTCCTACTTCAGTATATTTTCCTTTCGCATGTTTTTATAGGTTTTTCTCCAGAAACGCAAAGCTTCAGGGTAATTGCGCACCCAAGTTGCATACTCCCGCACACTATTTTCCAAAGAGCGTTTTGGTTTCCAGCCGAGAGCTTTAAATTTATCGATATTCATTATTGCATTATGGGGGGAATTAATTCTGAATTCTTCCCTCATCTCTGGCGTAAACGTGGTTCCAGCAACTTCACAAACCATTTTGGCCAGTTCTATTACGCGGGTTTCTATACCACTTCCCAGGTTAAACACTTGATAGTCGGTGTTTTTGTTTTGCAGCACTAAAAGATGTGCATCAGTCACATCATGTATATTTACAAAATCGCGCTTCTGTTGTCCGTCTTCCTGCATCACGATTGGTAGCCTGTTCAGCGCTCTGACGCAAAAGTCTCGCAAGGCCCCTGAATAAAAATGACGGAATGATTGCCGGGAGCCCTGTACTATGGAATACCTCAGTACAACTGTGGGAATCCAGTACGTACTTCCAAGCGTGAGACCAAGCTGTTCAGCCGCGGCCTTGGCTATAGCATAGGGAATTTGTGGGTGGAGCTGGTCGGTTTCTTCTTGGGGTAATGCTTTTGCAAGCTTATTATCTCTAGGACATCTAATGTCCCACAAATGTTTTCGCAATTGAGATTCAGTTCTAGGTGAGGCATAAAATACTCCGTGTTTGCCACACACATATTTGCCCTCACCATAAATAGATTGGGAGGAGGCAATGATAATTTTCTTAACCACGAGTTTGTATTCAACGATTGTCTCATACAGCAGTGCCGTACTTGAAACGTTAGTAACAAAGTACTTACTAAAATCCAAATGATAATCCATATAAGCAGCTAAATGAAAAACATAATCCACGCCAATAAGCGCGCCGTGCCAGTCTTTTTTAAGACTTACATCGCCTTTGATAAATTCGGCTTTCTTATTAAACCAGTCAGGAAGCTTACTATTATGGGTGGGAGGCGAAAGGTTATCCAAAACACGCACTCGATAACCATGAGCGATTAAGGCGTCTACCAGATGGGAACCGATAAATCCCGCACCACCGGTGACTAAAACGAGTTCTTTTTGTTTCATATAGACAGTAAAAAAATTTAGTTTTTGTTATTCCCGTGAAAACGGGAATCCAGGTAAATTTCTGGATCCCCGATCGGAGTCGGGGATGACATTTTTTATGGTTACTATAATTTATTAGTTCTATATATTTCTTCCACAATTTTCAACGTTTCATACGCGTTTCTTGGCGCGGGGACTGGTGACCTTTTTTGCTTGATTGCCGCAATAAATTCTTTCAACTGCCGAGTTAATGAATCATCAGCATTGGAATTACATACAATTGTTTGTTCTGTTACTGCACTGGTAAAATCAGCTGTGCGTTTGCCCACGACCAGCTTTTCGTTACCATCATACTTGCGGCCAAGTCCTTCTATAGATAAAAAACCCTTAGTGCCATAAATTTCAAAGTTATGCAATGGTTTCCACTGCGTCAAGCTGACATGAATTGAGGCGATAACTTTATTTTTACCTTGCAGTAGTAGAAACGCGTTATCTTCTGCTCCAGATTTCCAGAAAGTGTCGCTTGTAAAACCCCGCACTTTGCCAACCTTGCCAATAAATGATAGCGCTAAATCGATCATGTGCACGCCCTGATCAAGCAATTGTCCGCCACCACTAAGAGTTTTGTTTAAGCGCCATTCCTTATCGTATCCCATTCTGCCGCCAAATCCATACCTGGCTCTGATAAATATAATTTTGCCAATCAATCCCTTTTGATAAAAATTTCTGGCTTTGATAAAGGCATCATGAAACCGATGATTATATCCGATCATATATTTCAACTTTTTTTTCCGTGCTAAAACGATGTTCTTTTTAATCTCTGCCGATGTTATAGCGCCCGGCTTTTCACACAGCACATGTTTTCCCGATTTAAGTGCGAGAGTGGAGATGGGGGAGAGAAACTTATGCGGTGTGGCAATTATAACGGCGTCAATAGCTTTATTGTTTAATACGGCCTGAAGATCTTTAGTCGCAGTGCAACCGGGGATGAGTGCTGCCAGATTTGCAGCTCTGCCTGAGCCGGAGTCAACAATGACGTCAAGTGCAACACTTTCATATTTTGACAGCACCGACGCCCACCGTTTGCCCATTCTCCCGGCACCAATTAAAGCAAAATAAATTTTACCCCGTACCAATTCCGACGAATCACGACTTGGGACTTCCTCGCTGTTACCCAAAAGACTTTCATTAAAATTGGTTCGGGGTTTACCAGTCATAGCCGCGATCCTGAGGTTTAATTTTGCGTGTATTATAGATATCAGTTTTAGTTAGCATCTTTAAATGTTTCGGAATGTCTTTCCAGTTATCTCGTACTGCGCTTATCGTTTTGCCTGTTAAATTCCCAGACTGCTCTGATGCCAAAAACAATAGTAAATCGCGAACTTTATCCGGCGATACACCACCTTGGGTCTTCTGCTTTTTTGATGCCAAATAAAAATCTCTACCTACCTTACTTATGCCTGCTTTTAACACTTCCTCCAAAAGTCCGGTGTTTACGGCTCCTGGAGCCACCGCATTAACAAAAATATTATATTTAACAAGTTCAGCAGCCAAACTTTCGGTGAATCGCAGTATTGCCCCTTTTGAAGCACTGTAAGCCGAGAATCTGGGAAATGCACCATCACCGCCTCCGGAGAAGTTAATAATCTTCCCGCGCCACCTTTTTTTCATAAAAGGTATGACGAGAGCGCACATCTGCACCGTCCCTAACAAATTAACTTCAATTGCCCGTTGCCAAAGATCTAGATCCAATTCTTCCAGTTTGCCTATTGGTCCATAGATACCCGCAGCATTTACCAAAACATCTACCTGTGCGCCGAATTGATTTTTAATAAAAACACCCATTTTTTTTGCTTGTCTTCTATCCGAAACATCTGTTACCCTAATCTCAATCTTTGGAGATATTTTTCCCAACTCTTTTTGTTTCTTAAGTAATTTCTCCTTATCTCTTCCAAGAATCAATACATGCGCGCCTTCGCGTAAAAACCCTGCCGCAATTGCGCTGCCAATGCCACCGCTGCCACCGGTTATAATTACCTTTTTATCCGTAAACTTCTTTGTCATCGTCCGACTCCGATATACTTTATACCCGTTGCTTCAATTATGTTTCTTACATCCGCAAAATAATTCCTGCCGTCAAAAAATATTTTTGGGTCGATCAGCAACTTGGCAATTTTTCTAAATCCAAGTTTTTTTAATTCCGGCCAGGGGGTAATACATACAATTACCTGGCTTCCCTTCACCGACTCATATGGATCTGCAAAATAACTGAACTTATCTGGCGCAATTTCTTTGGTTATTTCACTTTTTTTGATCCACGGGTCGTAGAGATGAATTTTTGCGTCCTGTTGCAACGCTTCCCTGGCCAACCGAATCGGCAAAGAACGCACCAGCGTTGGCGTGCCGCTTTTGTAAGTCAGGCCAAAAAATGTTATGGTTTTACCTTTAAAAGTTCCCAAAAGGGGAGTAATTTTCCTAAAAACAATTTGACTGCGGTGTTTATTTTTTCTAATCACCGAATTTATTACCGGCAGGTTTATTTTTTTGGATTTACCTTCCTTGCGCAAATATTGCAAGTCCCGTTCCAGATGACCTCCGGAAAATCCCGCACTTGCATCCAGATATGCTTTTCCGCCAATTCGCTCGTCCGCATAGAGTGCTTTTGAAACCTCAACCACATCAGCTCCGACTGCCTCACAAATATCGGCAATATCATAAATGAAAGATAATGAGGTGGCCAGAAATGCATTGGTGGCATGTTTGATCATTTCGGATGAGACAATACTTACGGTGAGAATATTGGTCTTTAGTTTTCTGAAAATACGCATGACTTCCTCTTTGCGCTCCATATTATCTATCCCGATAACAATTCGGGAGGGTTGCATGAAACTTTTGACCGCCTCACCAAGGCGCAAATTTTCCGGCAGATACGCGTAGTCAAATCTGAAATTTTTTCGACTTGATTTGATCAATTTTGAGAGCTTATTAAAACTCCCAACCGGAAGTTGACTGGAAACAATTATGAAAATGCCATTTTTTAAGTAAGGCAACGATTTTTTAATTTGAACAAATACCTTATTCGGATTTGCATTATTTAATTTATCCACTGGTGTATCTATTGTCACCCAAATAGCATCACAAGTGGCTAAAAGTTTAAAATCTGTGGTGAATTTTAACTGTCCGGATTTAATATTTTTCCTGAGAATTTTTTCCAAATTTGGTTCTTGAAGCGGTAAGATTCCGCAGTTTAAGTTGTTGACAACTTCTTCATCCGCGTCAAATCCCACCACGAGATTTCCCAAGTCTGCTAAACAGGATGCATAAACCTCGCCCAAATGCCACAGACCAATGACTCCGATTTTCATTTATAGCCTTACATTCTCGCCTCTACCTGTCAATATTGCAAGCAGTGCATTAAATCGGTAAGATGAGCGCATGATTTTTGTCAGAGCGCCTTTTCGGATCCCTTTGGGTGGAGGTGGAACAGATCTGCCTTCCTACTATTCCAAATTCGGTGGATCACTAATTTCGGCAGCCATTAACCGTTACATGTTTATCACCGTAAACCGGCCGCTGTTAGATAAATTGATCCGGGTTAAATACACGCAAACGGAAATAGTTAACTCTGTTAAAGAGGTGAAACACGAATTGGTTAGAGAAGCCCTGCGCTTGACAAAGATCACCGATTCCATCGAAATTAATTCCATTGCCGATCTGCCTGCCGGCACTGGGATGGGGTCATCGGGAAGCTACTTAGTCGCACTTTTAAAAGCGCTGCACACTTTTAAAAATGAATATGTCGAAACGCAAGATTTAGCCGAGGAAGCGTGTACAATTGAAATAGACAGACTCAAAAGACCGGTGGGAAAACAGGATCAGTATATGGCAGCCTTTGGGGGGATCACCAAGCTGAAAATAAACAGGAATGGGGAAGTACAAGTAAAACAATTAGCGCTTGAGCCGGCTTTTGTCAGGGATTTAGAAAGCAGTCTGTTAATTTTTTATACCGGCATCCGGCGTGAGGGGAGTCTAATCCTCAAAAGTCAAAGTCAGGCAACTGAAAAAAATAATGAAAGAGTCATAGAAAGCCTGCATCTGATTAAATCCATCGGCCAAAAGATTGAAACGGCTTTGCTCAAGAATGATATTTACAGCTTCGGCAAGTTAATGCACGAGCATTGGACGAGCAAACGCAAACTCTCTGCCTCCATTAGTTCTTCGCGAATTGACCAGCTTTACGAATTAGGAATAAAAAATGGCGCTCTGGGAGGCAAAATTATGGGCGCCGGCGGAGGAGGCTTCATCTTGTTTTGCTGCTTGGAAAATAGAAATCAACTGAGAACAGAAATGAAAAAAGAGGGTTTGGCAGAACTGTTTTTTCATTTTGACACGGAAGGGGCAAAAGTTATTGCTGATTTCTAGCTGATATGGGTACTGAAACTATTCATCAAGATCCCCAGTTCCAAAGAAAAAAGACAGCGTATTTTCAAGACTTCATGCTGCGCCACCTCTCTCAGGCACGCATGTACAAAGAAAACGGACTATTGGTTGAAGAAGGTTCGAGAGGTTGGAGAAATGTGGCCAGACACCAACTTTTATCAGCAGTGATGACTGAAACTCTTTCAGAGTTGTTGGGCAGATCTCCTGAAGAAATAGATTGGCTAATAAATATATCACTAATTCACGATGTTGATAAACGCAGACAGCAGGAAAAAGTGTCAAAAGAAGCGGTAATTACACATGAACTCAACAGAGAGGAGAAACCACTTGTTGCAACAGGTTCTAATTTTACCGGTTTTGATACCTGGGAACTTTCTGAGTTTATTCTCCGCTATGTTGATTCGAGTGTTGGTGAAAATCCTAAACAAGATACTGCTGGTGTGTGGTTTGGCGCCCGCGATTCAAGACACTTACCTGACGTAGTAATTTTGCCATGGAGACAACGGATAGAGATGTTTAAGCAGAGTAAAGCAGAAGAAGGAGAGAAGGGGAGGCCTTTTTATGATATGACAACCTGGGAAAAACTGGAGGAGATTATGAAAACTATTGAAAGTAATTTGTTCTCTTTAATACTAGACAAAAATCCCGATCTGGCTGAAAGCTATACGAGCTCCTCTCAACTGACTGAACTCGTTGAAGACAGAATTCACGAAAAGATTTTAAATTCATGAATAAGGCCTTATTTCTCGACCGGGATGGAGTAATGAATCGGATGGTGAAATATCCTTCCGGTTGGGATTCGCCGCAACAGCCCCAGGATGTACGGCTCGTTGCTGATATAGAAAAAGTGATTTCCTGGGCAAATGCAAATAGTGTATTGGTAATAGAAGTTTCAAACCAGCCGGGCGTTGCCAAAGGAAAAATGTCCCAGGAAACTTCAGACGCAATTGAGGAAAAAATTCACTCATTTCTAGAAGAAAAGGCTGCTATTATCGATAAAACCTATATTTGTTTTCATCACCCGGAGGCTATTGTTCCCGAATTAAAGAAAGTATGTGATTGTAGAAAACCAAAACCAGGTTTACTGCTGCAAGCTGCAGCAGAATTTAAACTTGACCTGGAAAATTGTGTTTTGCTTGGCGACAAAGGTACAGACATTGAAACCGGAAAGAGTACTGATTGTACTACCATTATTTATATTCATACAGAAGACACTACAGATAAAGTGGAAGCAGCTACACAGGCGAAAGCAGACTATACAATAAAAAGAATCTCAGAAGTAGTACCGATTATTAATAATCTATTCAGATCAATTTGATTTTATCCTTAACACTTCGATATGCTTCATTAAACTGGTCGACTGTTTCAACTCCTCTTTGAGTAAACATCCATTCTGCAATTAATTTTGGTGGAATGGTGACAATATCCGCGCCGAGTGAAAACGCGGTTTCGATATGATCCACATTTCTGACACTACCGATAATTATCCGGGTGGCCAAATTGTGAGTTTCAAGATACTTGAGGGTGATTGATAAACTTGTTGCCGCATCGGGGATTTGTGCAAGCGCTTCTTTCTTTTTAATACCGCTTTTGACTAAATCTTTGACGAGTTGGTCTTTGGCTTCATTGCGGCGTGCCCAAAATAAACTGATGTAGTTGTCGCCCTGCGCTTGACTGGTTCGCAGGGCTTCAGCCGCGCTAACCAGTTGGCCAATACTTATGCCCAGTGTGGCATTTACCCGGATGCCTTCCCGGCCGAGCTTATAAATTACTTCAAAAGCTTTTTGGGGTTCTCGGGGATCCATGGGGATTTTAACAACCGCGTTCCCGGGAAATCTTTTTCGGTATTTTTTAGCCAGTCGTACCATTTCGCTTATGGTTAGCGTGGAATCCGGAATTTCAATTGAGATGGGGAATTTTTTTCCGGCAATCCGNNCCCAGAATCCGCGCATCAAACCATTTTTTAAAATCAACAAGATTGGCTGAATCGTAAAAAATCCCGGATGAGTTAAGCGGTTGTCTTTTTATCATGACCACTTTTAATTCTTTCTTTTAAGTCATAAATGATTGCGTGGTGTAAGACTACATGCATGGCTTCAATCAGGGGAGTTGCGAAAGGCTCAGAATTTATGGGAATTATGATTAAAGCATCTGCCATTTCCTTCATGACACCACCATCAAATCCGGCAAAGCCAATAATTCTAGCCTTTCTTTTTTTTGCCAACTGCATGGCGGAGACTAAATTTTGCGACCAGGGGCCGGCTTCATCTCCCTGTGTAGTTCCTCCGTGGACTGAAAATCCCACTAAAACATCGTCCTTGGTAATCCATGACCTAAGTTGACCCGCAAATATGGAACTCCAGCCCTTGTCATTGACCCAGGCGCTGACCAGAGGGATATTATCAACCAAAGAAATTGCCTTAAATCCGAGGTTACCCGTGACCATGATCGTTTTAGCCAGATCCGCCGCAAAATGTGTGGCAGTTGAAGCCGAACCGCCACAACCCATGGTGTAGACGGTGCCGCCTCTTTTATAACAGTCAAAAAGCAGTTCTACTATTTTTTCGTACTGAGGGGAGTCGATAGAATCGAGCGCGCACTTTGCAATCAAACCGAAATACTTGCTCGGGGAGAACATTTCATCTGTCATGGACGACATAATAGCATAACCTGTACATTTATTGCCAATTGCTTCCTATGCGGATTTCATTCGAGTATTTTTATTACTCTTTATCTTCGTTGATTATCCCGGCCGACATTGGGTATCTCAAGTGGCAGAGGGGTGGTATCAGCAAAACTGAGATCAAATTTGCTGAGAATATAATCTTGTGTCTTCACGATTTTACTCCCACTGCTCACCCTCTTCGGTATGAATTTTGACCGGGAAAAACCAGGGGTGGCCTTCTTCAAACTTGCCGGCGATTTCAATCCTGCCGTCTGATTCAAACAGGCCGATAATGCCCTGATAATTTTTGCCGCCAATCGTTTCCTGTTTACCGATAATATGGCAGACCTCAATAATTCCCCCCGGGCTAGTTTCCACTCGGCGCCGCCAAATAAGTCGTTGGCCTTTTTTGAAGCGGATAAAGAGGATACGGGAGTTACCTTCCCATATTTCAAAAGCAGCAAGCTTATCGCGGTCGATATCTTTGTAGGCGTGTTTAATTCCTGAAGAATCAATTTGTTTTAAAGAAGTCCCATCGAAATATCTGGCTACCCAATAATATTGTTTGCCGAGCATTGTATTGCTAAGGGTTTGTTCCTAGCTTATGCTAGGATTACGACCCTTTGTGCCGCTATTCTTATTACTACTAGCAAGTTATTCATAAGATGCGGCCTTAAAGGATTTCTAGATTCTCTTCTAAAGTCCACCAGCCCTTGCCCACCGTAATTCTTCTGACCGGATCAGTTTTTTGTTCAACTTGTCCGTCAAGCGAGTGGGCGTAGTCAGTAAAATGGTCAAGTTCAATGCCAACTTTCTTTCCCGGCGTTTCTTGAATTATACGGATAATCCCTTCGATCGGAACCCCGTTGGGGGGATCGATCACAATTTTTACACTTTGTCCTATTGCCAATTTTTGATGCCTATTTGTTGCCATATACTTTTAATTTCCTGCCTTATGAGGAAGAATCATCATATTTCCAGGTAAATGTTTCAGAAGCCGTTGCGCCGCTGGCAGCTGTGCTTTCAATTTCGATCTGGTAGACGAAAAAGTCGCCGAAATCTCCCAGAGACGAGGTCGACCCGGGTACTTGTTTTGGTGAATCTGCAGTGAACTCAAATACATCAGTAGATTCATCTGCCAAACTGGAATGATCTTCGGTAGTTAACTGAGTGCCAGTCGTACCAGGAGTGCCGGTAGCCTGAACATAAAATCGAGCAGTGGCACCTTTGCAAGTCACCCCGGTGCCGAAGTTATTTGAGCCATCGGTGTACCATTTCAGGTTGTCGACCGTGCCGCCTTCGATGGCATCAAGCGAGAGCCGGGTTGACACCCAATAAGAGTAGTTGGTGCCCGCAGCCGGAATCAGGATCGAATTGGTGATGCTTCCGGTAGAATGTGCATCTTCAGCATTGGCGCGGGTGTTGATGCTCGTGATGTCTGTTTTAGTCGGGGAGTCCTCTGAACCGGTCCATCTGCGAATTGTGACTGTAGCTGCCATAAATTAGTTGAACTTATATAAATCTTAATCTGTTTCTACTATGCACGTAAATAATCACGCAAACACTTTCAAACCTGTGTATTTTTAATGTAAATTATCCGCAAATGGTTGTCAACCTGTAATTGTATTTCGTACATGTTTTCGGGGTTGAACCCCTAAATACAATTCATTATTATAAAACAGTATGCCATCTCGGTTTGTTGTGCGTAATTTAAGGAAAAATTCATACTATCATGCCTATAATATAGGTGTGGAAAACCGGAATATTTTTTTGGATCGGCAGGATTATAAAACATTTTTGTATTATCTGTTTATCTATATTTCTCCCCTGGAAACAGTGAAGGCACGCTATCCCGATTTGCCTCCCCGGCTGGCGCTAAAAAATCTCAGTACGGAGATAATTATGGTGGCATATTGCTTAATGCCAAATCATTTTCATCTGCTTTTAAAACAAAAAACAATAGAAGCCATATCGAAACTCATGAAACAAGTCAGTAATGGTTATACTACGTATTTCAATGTCAAGTACAAACGGGTGGGCTCATTACTACGCGGCAGGTACAAATCCATACTCGTAGAAAGTGACTATTTACTAGTTCAAATGACCCGGTTTGTTCATTTAAATCCGTTAGTTGCGGGGTTAGTTGCAATTCCGGGCGAGTATCCCTGGTCAAGCTATGTAAACCATATCGCCAACAGTGGAATTATAAACCAGTTTGGTTCTCTTACCGAATGGGAGAAATTCCATTTGGACCAAAATTCATACGAGCAAAATTTAATTAAAATTAGGAATTTAACTATAGATTAGTTAAACCGCTGTTGTGAAGTTAAAACCAATCAGAAGTACTGGAAGTACTCTTAAAAAATCCGCCAAAAAATCCAGCTACAAAATAAAACACCATGGGAATAAGCAACAATGCTCCCGCGAGCGTCATGGATAGTGACCACTCGAGTGGCAACACAAAAGCACGCGAAGCTACATCCTGTAAACTATAAAATTGAACCAGCGCTGATACCATAAATAAAATGACGCCTTTTACCTGGCGCTGCAAACCGGTAAGAGAAATCAACCAGGTAGTTCCTAAAAACAGACCGAGGGCTTTAATTACTACCGAAGTGGTTGTAAATGGGTAAAGGGTTAGACTGGCAGGAGTAAAAAAGTGGTAGGGAGTAGGAAATCTGTGGGGCAAGGGATTAGCGACCGCATCCAAAAGATAGCCAAACAAAAGGAGCCCTCCGACAATAAGTCCAATATGCTCTTTTTTCATACCGGGTTAGTGATCCCGCAACCCCGCAACACTACTTGAAATATTAAAAAAGACTTTGCGGGTCAACTATCTTGTATAAGGTAAACTTAATTTTATCATTTTTTTAAAAGTAATAGTCAAAATAACGATAATCGAAATTGGTTCTGTTTGACCATTCATTGGTGAAAGTATCATCGTTGCTTTGTTTTTTGTAATATTTGATCTCTCCATCGTTATCGCGCATGATGTACCAGTCGCCGTCTTTATTGACAAAGCCGAGGAAGAACGGAGATGATGCGTCGTCGATCCCGCTGATACTGTAGCCGTCACTCGGTATTTTTTCGGCTGGATCAATTTGGGTTCCGGTGACATCTTTAAGGGCCATCGTATTGGCACTACTTGGGGCACTTCCAAAAAAAGTCTCTCGAGCCCGTTTGGTAAAAATAGAAAAGACAAATAGCGATACTCCGACTGAACCAATCATTTTTAGAAATTGTCTGCGATCAAAGTCAAGCTTTGTCGTGTCAGAGTGGGATGGTGACATGAGCAGCGACTCATCTTTTTCAGAAACTTTTTTTGGAGACATAAGATACGATTTTCTTTTTTGTGGTAAAACCTGCAAGACAAAGTAAAGGGTCAAAGGCAAAAAAAAGACCGAACTAACGAGATGTGAGATATTTTTAGCATCTAAGATTCCAATTGCCGTCATAATAATGACCGCAATAAAGCAATAATAAAGCAGCATAGTGGCAAAAAAATCCTGAAATGGCCAATGGTAGTGGGAAAGAGGTGACACCTTTCTGAGCAGAGTACCAATGAAAAGGGCGCTAATCGGAAGAAAAATAAGCAGAGGAATAAATGAAGTTTGAACTCCGGCAATAGCTCCGGCAGTCAAAAAAACGGTTAACCCGAGACAGTAATAAAACAACCAAGTTTTCATTCTGAAGTATTAAGATTGATTTCTTCTACGAATCGCTTTGTTACCCACCCATCATTGTTTGATGAGGGTAGCATAATTTGGTACCAATTGCCGATTTTTTTTGTATACAAATAATTTTGGTCTGGTTCAAGTTGACCACTTATCGATGCCGAGTAAGAATTAGATTCGTAAACATCTGCCGTTTGCCATTCTTTTAAGAGTTTCACAAATCCAGTCTGAACCGCGGTATTGGTTACTACTTCCTGCTTTGATCCTAACACTTTTTGGTCTTTTTTTTGGGAAATCTCTGAAATTTCAGTTTCTAGCCTCGCAAGTTGTTTGGTAATTTTCGCCGCTGACTGACTACTAACTGTTTTTTGGAGTTCTTGGTTCAGAGTCATGATTTGGGATTCAGTTTTACGGGCTTGCTCATGCACATATCTACTTTCAAAAACCCCCATAATAAACAGCCCGGTAGCCAGGACTGCTATATAGAGGAGGATTATTTTAGTTATCTTGTGCATGGATTTTTTAAAGTCATCCTCCTACATTAAAGCTACACACTTTATAATATAATTATGATATAAATGCCAGGTCAAGTACCAGCTTAGCTCTTTCATCATCTATTTCACCATAAACACGGTAAACCCGGGATTTTCGTAAATGATAGAAAGGCGGGGAGTCTGCATCAGTTTCACCTTTTGGGAATTGGTGGTGACAATATACTTTATTGGCACTTCAGTCTGGTCTAGTACTTTAGTATTGCCGGCTAAAATTTCTTTTACTTGTTGCTCGCGCTTGCCATAGTCAATGCCATGGACCCACAGTTGCCCCGGATAACCCATGTAGACGCTTCTACCGCTTAAGCCGGAGACCGGATGGTTCGGCCACGGATCGATAAGGAACACGTTTGATACAGAAGTATTCTTTTTGACCCATTCAGCCAGAGCAATGCCATTGGTGTCATAGATCGTGTATTCCTGAGCGAGACTAAGCGTGATTGAAAGAAAGCCGGAAAAGGTAAGAGAAAAAAGAATAAAGAGTACCGTTGATTTACGTAAAAACATTATAATTCCTAAACTCCAATTCTTCCTAATCTCCTCTTTCCAAGAGGAGGAATACCCTCTCATTGTAAGAGAGGGCAGGGGTGAGTTAAAAATGAGACTGAGCACGTATCCGGCAAGAATTGAGAAAAAGAGAAACACCCAGGAGAAGAGTTTAATATTATCCCAGTCCCAGGGTTGGAACTGGACCAGGTTGGCGATTACAAACATGAGGATGGCGGGCACAAACCAGATCCGTTTGTCTTGTGCGAGTTTCCAGAAGCCGATTGCAGCTAGTGGAATTAACAGGCCGGTATTTTTAAACCAGAATAAAAGCAGATTGCTTTGGGCGTCTTTGGTCCAGCCGGGAGTGAACTTGAGAAATGAAGTGGTTGAGACTTGCTGTTTAAAATAAAAAAAGATAGGAATTAGGATGATGAAGAAACAGAAAACACCTGCCTGCCGGCAAGGCAGGGAAAACAGAAAACGGTAAACAGAGGAAGAGAAAATTGTTGTATTGTTCAATTGCTGAAGTATTAACTCTCCCTTGGTTCCTCTCTTAAAAAGGGAGGAAAATAGAGCAGAAGTGAGCCAAACCCCAACTATAAGCAGCATAAAGACAAATGTATGCGTGTGCCAAAGGGGAAGAGTAGCCAAGCTGATCGTAATTGTAACAATTTGATATTTATTGTATGATTTTGTACTTGACATTTCGAGCAGCAAATACATAATCAGTAACCCAATTAAAAGCCCGGGCAAAAACGAGCGGGCCGGGTAAACAATTCCGGTCAACACGTTATGCATCTGGTACCCTGGCAGGTTATTGGTATATTCTTTGACAATTTTCCACTCACCAGTTTGCATTCCTTGGGTCACATACGCAGTCCAGCCTAAGCCCCAGCCAAAGAAAAAGATCAGCAGGGCAAAAAACACAGCCCCGTTACTCGTAAGCTTTTTCCCCACTACATAAAACAGGGTAATAAAACCAACTAGATATACGAGTTGCGGTAGAATAAACGCAAAGCGCAAATTCATGCCGAGTTTAATAAGGCTTGCTGAGAAAAAGTTAACCAGAAACGGATAAACGAGGAGTTTACCTGCAAATAAGGGGTTGGTTGGCGGTAACCCTTGTGCAACCAAAGCTGAGGTAAACGCAGCATGCATCGCGGTATCTGCGTACAAGCCGCCGCCGCCGGTTAGTAAGCCGGATGGAAAAGGTGTGAGGACTTTGAAAAAAAAGATATAGCTGCTGATTACGCCGATGATTATTAATGTTAAGACCAGCGGCCAGTGCGAAGAAAACCCAGACGGCAACTGTTTAATTTGCGCGAAAAACTGAGGTTTAGGGTTTGGTTTTGCCCGATTAGTTTTTTGCACAAATACAAAAACAGTGATCGTTGCGACTATGAAAAACGAGAGGGTAATTGACTGTTCAGTAAAGCCAGTCAGTAAACCAATGAGTAGATTAACGAGTGTTGTGAAAATGAGTCCCAGCCCGGGGCCAATGAGCAGCCGGAACCAGCGATTAAATTTCGCAATTTGCGTAATCAGGATACAGCCGCTGAGCATTGACCCGAAAAAATAGAGAAGTGAAATTATAGTCATGTATAATTAAGGATTATATCGTACTTTATCCTTTGTATGATTGGAGCTTTTTTTGTTTTTTTCATAAGCCTTCTGGTTGGGAGAGCAGTGCTTGGGTTGTTTCGGCTTGAATTTTCTCCGTTTCTTGATTATTTTGCTTCGCTGACCATTGGTTTGGTGCTGCTCTGTACTTTTTTATTTTTCTCTGGCTATATTTTCCCGTTTGTACCACTGACTATTTGGGGAGTATTGGGAGGGTTGATGGTGGGGTCAGTGTTGTTTTTAGTCAGGCTGCGAGTACCTCTGCGATTTATAAGTCTTATACGAAAAATACGACAGATAGGTAAAATAGAAAAAATATCGAGTATATTTTTGGTGATCTTGGTGGTCTGGTTATTTGGCAGGTCGCTGTTTTTTGGCGCCAGCGGGCAAATTATTGCCGGAGACCGGCTGGTGTGGGGAGACTGGCCGGTGCATATCGCAATTACGGCTAATTTTGCCTGGGGACAAAACTTTCCGCCGCAGCACCCGACCTTTGCCGGTATACCGTTGACATATCCGTTTATGAGTGATTTTCTCTCAGCGGTTCTCTGGCGAATGGGCTTAAATTTGCCGCTGTCGTATGTTGTGCCGGGGATTATTTTAAGTCTGGTATTTTTTGGGTTGTATGTGGGAGTGGGGAAAATGTTGTTGACCTGGAATAAGGCGTCGCCGGCTCAAACAGGTGGAGTTCAGTTTGAGACGCTGCACGCGCCGCCACCTGCATTTCTTGGTCTAATAGCTTTGTTACTTAGTCTTTTTTGGGGTGGAATCGGGTTTGTCTACTGGTTGCAGGAAGTGTCTACCAATGAAGCGCATCTGGTTGAGTGGTTACTGACTCCGCCGCGCGAATACAGTTTCTGGTCGGAAAAGGGCTTGTGGTTTTTTACGTTTTTATACTCGGAACTCTTACCCCAGCGGGCCTTTCTGTTTGGATTGCCGATGTTTTTTCTCTGTTTGTTACTGGTTTATTTGGATTGGCAAAATAGAAAAAAAGCATACTTGTTATTAGCCGGGTTACTTGCGGGAGTTATGCCGTTTTTTCATACGCATAGTTTTATGGCTCTATGGATTTTGGTGGGAAGCGTGGGAATAGTCTGGATTGTGGCGCGCGTGTTTTCTCAACTTCACTCCAAACTCTTCCGCTTTCGATTTCTGTCACGGGTCCTGGCTACCGCATTCCCCCTGCGGTTGCCACCCGCAAAGGCATTCACAATTTACTTGTGGTTTATTGTTCCGTTTACATTGCTGACTTTAATCCAACTTCCGTTATTTCGTTCCTCATCGCACTTATTAAAATTTAACTTTGGTTGGGTGAAGGGAAGTGAGAATTTTTTTATCTTCTGGTTTAAAAATACCGGGCTGTTTATTCCGTTATGGTGGCTGGGGTTCTGGAAGGGAAATCTGAGCGGCAAAGTAAAATTGCTTGGTCTGGCGAGCTGGAGTCTGTTTATTATTCCCAATCTTATACAGTTTGCTGCGTGGGGATATGATAATTTAAAACTATTCACTTACTGGTATTTACTCGGCGCATTTTTTGTAGCAGTTGGTTTGTGGTGGATCTGGCAACGCGGGTTTATTGGACGTTTGTTAAGTATTATTCTCTTTGTAACATTAACTTTGACTGGAATTGTTGAGGTTGGCCGGCTCATCGATACGCAGCACCGGCAAATTGGCCTCTGGAGTCGGGAAGAACAACAAATAGCAACAAAAATTAGAGATCTAAGCGCGCCTGACAGTATATTTCTCACTGCCGCCATCCATGACCACCCGATTGCAACCCTGGCCGGCAGAAAAACCATCCTCGGTTTCCCTGGTAATGCGTGGTCGTGGGGAATTGATGGCTGGTATGAGCGCGAGCAGGACGCCCACGCAATGTACAAGGGTGGGGAGGTAGCCCGCAGCTTATGGAAAAAATACGCAATTGATTATATTATGGTAAGCGACCGGGAACGATATTTTGAAAAAAACCTGAACGAAACATTTATTAAACAAAATACGCAGTTAGTTTTGGATGAAGGAACGACGAAAGTGTACAAGGTGAATTAAAAGTTAAAAGTGCAAAGTTTAAAGTGATGGAAATTTCTCACTTCGTTCGAAATGTACGGTTTGAGCGAAAGCGAGAACTTCCCAAACTTTGAATTTTAAACTATGCCAAACAAAAAGAAGACTGAGTTATATATAACAATTTTATTAGTAATTCTTACCTTTTTGATTCGAGTTATTCGCCTTGATATCCCCCATGACTGGTCGTTTGACGAAGTGTACCATGCTTTATCTGCCGAAGCGTATGCGCTCAATGATCCGAGGGGTTACGAGTGGTGGAATCCCAGCCCCAAGGATTTAGCGTATGAATGGCTGCATCCGCCGCTTGGAAAACTGTTTATGGCTGCTTCGATAAAACTTCTAGCTAAACCATATATTCCTGAGTCAAAAGCTCAGCCACTTGATGGTCGGACCACCTTTGCCTGGCGATTTCCCGGTGTGGTTTTTGCCACGCTCACGGTTTACCTGCTGATTATTTTCGGAAAACGATTGTTTGACAACTATTGGATTGGGGCGGTTGCCGGTTTGTTATACGCGCTGGACGGCTTAAGTTTTGTCCAGTCACGCACGGGCATGAATGATATATTTATTACTTACTTTGTAGTACTTACGTTCTACCGGTTGTATGCGTTTATAGTAGAGTATCCTAAAAAAAATTTGCGCAACCTACTCTGGTTGGGGTTGGCTGCCGGACTCGCTGCCTCGACTAAGTGGACTGGATTTTACGCAGTCGCAATTGTTTTTGTGGCTGCTGTTGCGTTTGTACTAAAAAAACGCGATAGTGTAAAGCGGTTTGTCCAGGCAATGTGCGTCCTCGCGTTTTTGCCGGCGGTTATCTACGTGTTGTCGTATGGGCAGTGGTGGTTGCAGGGGCATACTTGGAAACAGTTTACCGAGTTACACCAGCAAATCTGGTGGTACCAGACCGGACTGAAAGCGACACACGGGTATCAGTCAACCGC
>DQGR01000049.1 GCA_003524845.1 Patescibacteria group bacterium | reverse complement strand
GTTGGTTATTTGGTTTTTTTACTTATTATGTTACTGAGAGTAATTAAACAGGAGTTGTTTTTGCCGCCCCGCTTTTTTGAGCCAGAAGTAATTACGAGAGCAACCACTTTATCATCACTTATTCCGCGTAACCAGCCGGTATTTTTCTATAATGATATGGGAAATGAGATGGTAGCGGGCCAGTTTTTGCCGATAAAGCCATGGGCATATACATTTCCCTGGTATATGGAAATACCCGGTCTGCAGGAACGAATTATTTCGGCTATTGAGGCAGACAAGGTACAATGGGTGGTAGCGAAACCATTTGGAAATGAAGGTTATTATGTACCCGGATCATATCGGCCACAAATTATTGAAGCATACATCCAGTCGCATTTTAGTTTTATTGCTACAGCAGGTGACCTAACTGTGCTTGAGCGATTATGAAAATTGCCTTTTTGTCATTTTATAGTGGTTTAGTTGATCGGGGAGTAGAGGTAGCCACCCAGGCGTTGGCTCAGGGACTTGCGAAAAAATTCTCAACCACTGTATTTCAAAGCGGGAAACGGGTTGTGCCCAATGTTACAATCGTCATTCTACCGGTTACAGTTTCCAAAAAACTTGATTCTAGTCCCCATTTTTTGAAATCAGTGTATGTGGATTACTTCAGCTTGAAAATACTGATTTTCACACTGAAGTGGTTGCCGTACTTTTTCCGGGAACAATATGATGTCGTGATTCCGACAAACGGAGGTTGGCAAGTTGTCATTTGCCGTCTTGCCTGCTGGATTTTGGGAAAGCAATTGATTGTGCAGGGAAATGCCGGAATTGGACGCGATGACCGCTGGCAAATGCTGTGGCAACCGAACCGGTTTATCGCCATTTCGCCGGCTGGTTTTGAATGGGCGAAACACTATTACTCACCTGCTAAAATCAGTTTTATTCCGTATGGTGTTGATGTAGCGGCAATCTCCAGAGCAAAAGTTCACGCAGTCGATTTAAAAAAACCGATTGCGCTCTGTGTCGCAGCCTTTTTACCGTATAAACGGTTGGAACTCTTGATTTACGCCATGAAGGAGGTACCGGAAGCCAGTTTATTACTCATCGGACATGGGCCATTGGAACAAAAATTGCGTGATTTGGGAGCGCAGCTACTACCCGGGAGGTTTATGTTAGTAACTAACGTTTCTCATGAGCAGTTATTAGGATATTATAAATGTGCGCGGGTGTTTTCGTTACCCAGTAAAGAAAGTGAGGCGTTTGGAATCGTGTATATTGAGGCGCTTGCCGCGAACCTGCCGATTGTTGCTACGAACGATGAGAACCGACGCTATCTGGTTAATGGCGCAGGAATTCTTGTTAATCCGGAAATTATTTCGGACTATAGCGATGCCCTTAAAAAAGTTTTGTATACTGATTTTGATAACCAGCCGCGGATTCAGGCGGCAAAATTCAGCTGGTCAGAGATTGTTAAACAATATACGCTCGTATTAAACGAATTAAATCAAGGTAGAGTATGATGATTTCAGTAATCATTCCCGTATTTAATGAGGCGAAGGTAATTCAAAAATGTATTTCCTCATTAAGTCAGCAAACCAACCCGCATGAGATTATTGTCGTAGACGACGGAAGTAGTGACCGAAGTGGAGAACGGATCGCCAAAATAAAAGAACAGCTTGGAATTAAGCAGTTTAAACTGGTGATGCAGACTCATCGGGGACCGGCAGCGGCGCGAAACGCGGGGGCAAAAATAGCCGAAGGCGATATTCTGGTATTTATTGATGCAGATATGACGTTTGCGCCGGATTTTTTGGAGACGCTTGTTAAACCGATCAGTTTGGGTCAGTCAAGAGGAACTTTTACCAAAGATGAACGGGTGGCCAATTGGGAAAATGTCTGGGCGCGTTCCTGGAATTATAACGAAGGCATTGCCACGCCCCGCCGCATTCCGGAAAATTATCCTGATTCGGCTCCGGTATTTCGAGCCCTCCTAAAAAAGGAATTTTTGCGAGTTGGCGGATTTACCGAAGGGATTGGCTGGACTGATGACTGGAGCTTGTCTCGTAAACTTGGGGTTAAGTCAACGGCCACGGCAGCGGTATGTTATCATGCCAATCCGAGTTCACTTGCTGACGTCTATACTCAGGCGCGCTGGATTGGAAAAAATGAATTTCTGACCAGAAACAGCGTCAGATTACTTCTAAACTTAGTGCGTTACAGCATTCCTGTTACATTGGTTACTGCGTTTTACGGAGCAGTCAGGTACCGGACCTGGCAATTCATATTTTTCAAGACCGTCTATAATTTTGGCATACTCATAAGTTTACTGCTCAGTTTTGTCGAACAGGATAAAAATAAATGAGCGCATTTTTAGCCGGTAGCGGAATTATCTTAGTGCTTTTTTTAGGTCTACCGCATCCGGGAGATCCATTTGATAGTGCAATTTCACTTTTTATCGCCACGTTAATTTATTTTCGCATCACCAGGTTTCGAAATCTGCTACTTCACGCGCTCATTTCTATTCTGATGATTTTGCTTTTTATGCTAAAAAAGCCGGATAACGGATTATTTTACCTGATTGCCGTTTCAGCTGGCTGGCTTACACACTTCATAATTAATCAGATTCCGGCAAAGAAAGACCTGATTGTTCTAATTCTGGTTATTTTTGGATTTGTGGTAAGTGCCTGGAATAATACCAGAGAAGTGAGGCGCTTTCTGACGCACGAACCGGTAACCGAAACATACCGCACAGATTTGGATGATTTTTTGAAAACGTACTATTTGATGGAGCGCGGTGCCTCCTATTACCAGGCTTTTAATCAAGCTGTTACTGAAGATGCATATAAAAATGGGGCATTGCCAAATCTCTGGGTGTGGCGACTGCCTACTGTGTTTTATCTGTGGCAATTAGTTCCGGGCACCTGGGGGCTGCATATTTTTGGATTATTCATTGCGCTAGGAATTATTGGATTGGGGAGCGCGTATAAAATCGGACTGGTGATTACCGGAAGATCATCGTATGCACTCTTATCCAGTTATTTCCTGTATCCGTATCTGCATTTTGCGGTGAGAAACGCAGAACTTATGCATACGGAGTGGTGGGCGATAGTACCCGTAATGATAGGTTTGTGGGCAATCATGCAAAAAAAGCAGAAAACAACACTTATATTTTTTTGTCTCGCTCTCAGTATTCGGGAACTATTACTGATTCCATTCTTGGGAATAGTGATTCTTCTCTATTTAGGTAAATTTCCAAAGTGGCGTCTTTATATAATTCCTATAGTGACTTGTATAATTGTTTTGTTTGTACATACTATTTTTATTCAGCGTGAACTTCAGAGAACAATTACCCATTTGACGCAATTACGAACGCACCCCATAGGGTTTGATATTATTCGGACTTCACTCGCGTTTGGGTCATGGGAGTATTATTTTTTTGATTTGCGACTGTTCCGGATTTTTTGGCTTGCCGCGCTGGCTGCAGTTTATTTGCTGCGACGGAAAACAGCCATACTGTTCCTGCCGGTATTACTTTTTCCGTTGACGTTTTTACTTATTGGTTCAAGCGCTGACAATGACTACTGGGGGATCTTATATATGCCATTTGTGCTTATCCTGGCGCCACACTTCCTAACGGTCATTTCCGGAAAAGTTCGTCTGTACAGACATTTGGGTTAAATGCGGAAAAGTTGATACAATGGGAGCATGGTGATTGTCGGAATTCTGCTGGTTGCGTTCCTCATTCGG
This sequence comes from Patescibacteria group bacterium, assembly GCA_003524845.1. Classification (GTDB taxonomy): domain Bacteria; phylum Patescibacteriota; class Microgenomatia; order UBA10105; family UBA10105; genus UBA10118. The sequence goes on along the minus strand of DQGR01000049.1, from coordinate 2,656 downwards.
CTTGTTGGGATTACCCAATCGTTCTGGCTTGATGAGGCGGCTCAAATGATTGAGTCAGTGCGTCCGCTGACCCAGCAACTCGATATTGCCGGTGATTTTCAGCCGCCGCTGTTTCATCTATTGTTGCATTTTTGGTTGCAAATATCGCACACAGAGGTGTGGGCGCGCCTGTTGCCTATAATTTTTGGTTTGCTGACCGTATATCTGACCTACAAGGTAAGTATAACCCTGTATTCACGATCTGTTGCGGTGACTGCGGTTCTACTTATGGCTACGGCGCCATTTCATTACTACTATAGTCAGGAGGTGCGGCCGTATGCGCTGGCGGCGCTTTTGGGGCTGACTACCAGCTACTTTTTACTTCAGAAAAACAGGCGGTTGTATACCATTACTGCAATTTTATTTATATACACCACGTACCTGGCGCCATTTTTACTGCTGGCACAGGGGATCTGGTTACTAGTACAAAACAGGAAACAGTTCCAACCCTGGGTTAAATCCATGGTTATCACACTACTTGCCTTCTTGCCATGGCTGCCTGCATTCTTGAGGCAGCTGGGAATCGGGAGTAGCTTGACTGTAACGCTACCTGGATGGAGTGAGGCCGTGAGCACACCGCTTATTAAAGCTTTGCCGCTGACCGCAGCCAAGTTTTTTCTCGGCCATATCTCACTTGCCAATAATTTAATTTATGCAGCATTCGTTTCCGGTCTGGTTGCATTTTTGGTCTACGGAATATGGCGGTTGTGGATTCGTGAGCAACAGAAAACCAAGACTATACTCATACTGGGAGTTGTGCCAATCGTGAGCGCATTTTTGTTCTCGTTTTTATTGCCTGTTTTTGCGCCACAACGCGTGCTTTTCTGCTTGCCGTTTTTTTATTTGACCCTGGCAGCAATTGCGCATAGTTTTGGCCGTTTACGACTGACAATGGTACTTGCTTTTTTTGGATTAAACCTGCTCGCCATCACCTCATTTGTACTCCATCCTGAATTTCAGCGGGAACAGTGGCGCCAGGCAGTGGCGTATGTGGAAGCAGATGCCAGCGGGAATTCCGTTGCAGTTTTCAGCTTTCCCGATGCATTTGCACCCTGGTTGTGGTATAGCCAGGAGATAGTGCCTGCGGTTGCGGTTGCGCCTGATTTCATTGTTACAGCACAAACTTTACAGGCACGTAGCGAACTTATCATGAGTCGAGAGCGGATCTACTATTTTCACTACCTGGCTGATTTGACCGACCCTAAAAAGCTAGCCCCTGAATTCTTAGAGGATTTAGGATTTGTTAACACTCAAACAAAAGATTTTCCCGGTGTCGGGTTTATTTCTATATATGAAAAAATTCTGGTTTCTCGTTGAAAAACTCTTAGGAGTGTACCGCTGGCATCCCAAAATCGCATTGCGATACTTGCCGGTGGTTAACGAACTGCGAAAGCGGCACGCAGAGTCAGTACTTGAAGTTGGTTCAAACGGATTGGGCATCGCGCCATATTTCAAACGACGGGTAGTAGGACTTGATGTGCACTTTGCGCCGCCGTTTCATCCAGATTTAATTGCGGTGCGCGGATCAGCCACGGCTATTCCCTTTGCCGATAAGTCATATGCTGCGGTGATTTCACTTGATATGCTCGAGCACATTGAGCCGAGTAAGCGGAAACAAGTCATACAGGAAATGTTGAGAGTAGCCAAATCACAAGTTTGTATCGGAGTTCCCTGTGGTGTTGAAGCGCGCCAGCAAGACGAAGAACTCAGGCAGATATACAAAAATAAGCATGGTAAAGACTTTACCTATTTAGCAGAACAGGTGACGTATGGAGTGCCGGAAAAACGTGACGTGCTAGACTATATTCAAGTTGCAAGTCAATCTCTCAAACGGCGCGTACACATTAGGATTCAGGGAAATATAAATTTGAAACTGCGATTTTTTCTCATGCAAGGTTGGATGTCCAGTAATCTGTTCATCAATCTCATTTTCAGAAAATTAATGCTTTTATGTATCCCGATACTCAGACGACTAAACCAGGCGCCGGTTTACCGGCAACTGTTTTTGGTAACCATTTATGATGCGTAATATTCTGGAAAAAGGTTTTGCAATAGGGCGTTCAACCACCGCCCGGCACATCTACTGGGTATTTAGCGGTAACGTACTTTCGACCGTGCTTACCTTTTTTGCCCTTGTTGTCGTTATGGCACCCCGGATATCCAAGGCCGAATACGGGATTTTTCTGGCACTTTTCACTTTAGCAAACCTACTGTCAGATCTCAGTGAAGCGGGTCTCGGAGGAGCGCTCACTAAATTTATCCCTCCGCTACTTTTGCAGAAAAAGGCATCGCGGGCAAAAGAGTTTCTGGCAACAGCGCACCAGATTGAACTAGGAATTACAATTGTCGTCTGTGTGACTTTACTACTGCTAGCCGGCCCTCTGGCCCGGATTCTGTTTGCCGGAACAGCTCAGATAAATGTAGTAATTACCGCGCTTATGACCGCGACCATGATACTCATGGGTTTTATGGTTTTTGCGCTTTCTGCATACAAAAAGTTTCCGGAAGTGACTGTCGTTAATGTGTTTTACAGTATTGTCCGGTTAGCATTTTTACTGGTATTTGCGTTCTTGACCAAACTGTCTTTATTCAACATTCTGATTGTATACTTGCTATC
>DQGR01000073.1 GCA_003524845.1 Patescibacteria group bacterium | reverse complement strand
AAATTTCTCTTTGGCGCGTATCTCGGGGTAAATATCCTAACTGTTCTTTACGCCAGCAGCTGGTTTCCGAAGTTAGAACTACCACTTTTCTAACTGTTATACTGCTTGCAATAATGTAGTTCTTTTGAGTTTTGTCTTAAGCTTGTTGTAGAGTTTTTTATCAGCTGTAACCAATTCACAATCATGTTTTTGCATCAACGTCACATATGAAGCATCATAAAAACTCAAATCGTACTCTGAAGCAATCTGGTAAATTTTTCGAAAACTGGTAAATCCGACGTCCTCTATTTGAAATGGCAACTTTTGCATTAACTCCATTATTCTGCTTATCGCTTGGGACGGAAGTGCTCCATTCCTACAAGCTTGACCAAACTCGTAGAAAAGTAAAGTGGGAATGAGAATTTTGTCTTTTCCTGCAACGAAATCTTCGAGATATTTTTTGGCTCGATCTGAGTCAGTTTCTTCAGCAAACCACTTGAAAACAACAGAATTGTCAATAACTCTTCTCATTCTTTTGCTCTAAATACCCTGCTTCTGTAAATCCTCCAGTTGTTTAGCTCGTTCGTTCCTGATTTCATGGAGAAGATGAAGTGTCCCCTTTTTCCCCGCAAACTGCCTGCCATATTTTTTTCTAAACCGAGACAATTCCTGTAAAAATTCTTCACCAGCTTGCTTCGTTCCCTTTGATTTATACAACTCCTGATACTCTTTAAAAGGCACAACAACTACCAAAGGTTTACTTAAACGCTCAATGATATAATGAACCCCTTCTTGCGAAACCTCATTTAGTATCGTTCCCAATCGACTTCTAGCACTTAAAGCGTTAATAGTTTTCATATAGTCTGTAGTATAGTACAGACTATAGCATTGTCAAGAATTTACAGGCTTCTTTTCCGCAAACACCAAGAGACGCTGGAGCCGCGTGCCGGGCGGCCAGCAGGTTTGCAAAATCAGGCGCTCTTTTTGCTCGCTATTGACCGGGGCTAAATAGGAAGTGTCGGTCGGATCAACGATCACTTTTCTGGTGACAAAATACCGGTGCTTCACCCCTTGATAATAAATTTGCACCTCATCTTCTTTTTCTAATTCCCTAAGTAGATAAAAGACCGCGTTAAACCGCACCACATTGAGCGGGCTTTCAGTCGAATGGGCAAACAGATAAATGGTCTGGTCAGTGCCGGGCAGACCCGTGCCAGCCGCGTGGGCAACGCCGGTTTTTAACGATTCCAGGTAGCTCGTCTCGTCAGCCGGATTCACATTGGCAATAATTTTACTTTTAGCATGAATTTTGGGAATAATCAGGCTAAACTGCGGATCCGGGACCCCGGGAATTTCGCCAATCAGTTTTTCATCAACCAGTGTCGCAAACCCACCCTTGGAGACCTCGCTCGTGACTTCACGAGTGCTGTCAACCACCGGCGCCGGCTCAACTGCCCGCGACAGCCGATACCCGAGTTCTACCTGAATCAGCGGCCCGTAGGTCAATAAAAAACCAAGTGTGCCCAGACACATAAGGAGAGTTCCCAAACGGGGAAACAATCGAATTGGCTGCAAACGGATGATAGAGCTGCGCTTAGCAGGCACAAGCAATAGTTTCCGGTGTTGAGTTGTTACCTGTTGCAATAGATTTTTTAATTGTTTACCGGTAGAAAAAGCAGTCCGCAACGTCGCATCACCAATTGCATGTAATATGTTTCTACCTGAGCGAAGCAGCGTTCGTAATAGCAATATTCCAATGAGTAACAGTATTTGGAGAAAAAATCGGAGACCTGGAAGCAACGCAATCTGAGCGCGGGTTAACCATGACTTGAATGGGAATTCGGACGCCTGCCCTACACCCGAATTCCCATCCAAACCATTAACCCCTCGACTCTGTTTAAGATGAACCGTTCGACTCCCACCTTCTGAAGTTTGACCTTCAGGGCGAGTTCTTTTTCTGGTTCGGATTCTAATACTCCCTGATATTTGAGGTGCGAGTGATCGGCTTTGATCAAATAGTATACCCGATTGCCGAATCATGGATTATCATTATAACCTGTGTTGTCAATTTTTTAAATGGATTTTTACGTTTTTGTTCGAGCAGGGTCGAGAACATACCGTTTGTCATCCCGAACTTGCCTGCCCGCCTTTGGAGGGTTTCGGGATCCCCTCTTCGTCAGCCGGCACATCGAATAATAATTTAGTAGCGGAAGATTGAACTATGTTTCTTACCGTGCCTATTCCCACTTCTTAAAAAAGCCTTTTCTAACACCATTTTTAACTCACTCTAGCTTCGAAAAATCGACTTGACACGAGATGTCCAACTTGTTAAAAACATGAATGAGGATACCAAAACCCTTCTCTGTCCTAGGGTGACGGTACCATTACACAAAGAGCATTACTATTCGTAGCCACTCACCAATATGCTAGCGATAGTGATGCTCTTTTAGTTAAGAGTTGCTTTTTTGCAAAAAAAAGCCTACTCTCACTTATCCTGTACTTGCGCTCTAGCGAGTCAATCCGCCAGCTGGCGGATTGTGAGTAAGTAAGCATAGTACTGGGATGTCACAGTCATCTATTTTTTCCGAATTTTCCCTCTTAAAAAGTTGCTCACATTTGTAACACGTTGATACGTAACCCTCGTTTTTTCATCTCCTGAAATTGCCAGCGGACACTGGAGGTAAACTCGTTCTGTTCCACATCTTCCGGGTGCACTTCACCGGTTTCTACAAACCAGGAAAAAAGTTTCCGTCCGGCAAATTTCAATAATTCTTTCATACGCTTAAGTACGGTTGTATCACGCTGTTTATTCCCCTGTCAAGTCCTGTAGTATTTTTGATGTGGATTGATATAGGGTCTATAGTATTTAAATTGCGGCTATATGTCATTTAAAAGCGCTATTACAATCTATAACACTTTGTGGATAACTCATCTGAAATTTTGTCAACTTTTTGTGGATAAATAGTGGATAGGAATTACAGCTTCGAGGTTGCCGAGGATCTTCAAATCTAATTAAAAGTGTATAATGCTCTTATGAGAGTTCCGGAAGACAGCAGTTTCAATGTTGAGAAAAATATTGCCCGAATCATTGGTGTGGCTGATGAAGTTATTGTGACCGGAAAATTCCCTCCTCAAACAACTCTTAAAGGAAATATGATAACTCATTATGGTCTTGAAAGAGGAAGTTTTGGTACAGTTTACGCTGATGGAAAAAATATTTTGACCGATCCGGAATTTTCAATGAAGGAAATCAGGGCACTCTTTTTTTAAACGCAGCACAAATTTACGATCAAGCTGACCACAAATTTCTTAGTATTCAAATAACTGGGATTGAACAACCAAACTCTGAAATTAAAGATTCCCGTATGGCTTATCAGAGAATTCCTATTATTTTTCGGTTTGATATTCCAGAAGCCGAGGCGATTACTTTTTGGCACATTCTCACCAAAGATAGACGAAAAGCACCTCAAAACTTGAGAAAACTATAGGAACAAATGTATGATGGATTATTCACCGATGAGGAACATAAAGATAGGGGAATACTCATGAAGCCGACTGACAGAATATTGGTGATAGATGATACTTTTAATGATGTAGGTAATGGAACTTATGAGCAAACTAATCCTAATAGAGTTTTCCCTCCTCCGGTAAGTTCGGACTCCCAAAGCTAAGCTTTGGTTAGGTTAAGCCCTTTATAACAACCCACAAAAAAATCACTGACTCGCTGGGATTGACAGTAATATATACTTTGTATATACTTTTTATATGAACACTGCTGCGATTTACATCAAAACTAACCCTGAAATTAAAGCCAAAGCCCAAAAAATCGCCAAAGAACTAGGTTTGAGCTTGAGTGCGCTGGTAAATGCGTGGCTTAAACAACTGGTGAGAACCAAAACTGTAACGTTTAGTACTTCTGCAGAAGAACCCAGCGAATACCTTAAGAAACTTATGAAACAGGCTGAAAAGGACTACCAGAAGGGAAACACCTCACCTGCTTTTAAAACAGGTGAGGAAGCAGTTGCCTGGCTGAAAAAGCAAGGTGTATGATCATCAGATATTCTCCCTCTTTTCTGACTACTTTAAAGAAAGCAAACGTCAGAATAAGAAAAAGCTTCGAAGAACACATTACTCTGTTTGCCAAAAATGCCCACAATCCACATTTGAGTAACCACGCATTGAAAAGAAAATATCAAGGCTATCGAAGCATTAACATTACCGCTGACTGGCGGGCAATTTATCAAGAAAAGCAAGAAGGAAATGAACTGGTCGCCTATTTTGTGGCTCTGGGCACTCACAAAGAACTGTATAAGTAAAATTCCAAAGCTAAGCTTCGGTTATGTTAAGCCTGTCAGGGCAGCCTACAGAAAGTAACCTTTTAAAACTGAGAAAGGTTTGCCGATTGACAGTTTTGGACACAGTGTATACACTTTGTGTGTATGAATATAACATCATTGCACATAAAAATTGAATCCTCGGTGAAAAAACAAGCTCAAAAAACAGCCAACGAGCTTGGTTTATCTCTCAGTGCCACTATAAAAGTTTTATTAAAACAGTTTATTCGTACTAAACAACTGTCAGTCGGACTGACCGAAAAACCAACTGAGCAGCTGATAAAATCATTGAAACAGTCAGATAAAGACATAAAGGCAGGAAGAATTACCTCATTTAAAACTGGTCGTGATGCACTTACGTACCTTGACCGTGAGATTAAAGATGAGCAGCATAAAAAGCAAACGGATTGAGTTTACAAATTTGTTTAATAAACAGCGTGATTCAGCCCCACTTGATGTCAAAATTGCATTTCGAGATGCACTCGAACTTTTCCTGGAACATCCCACTCACGCAGCACTTCGCAACCACACATTGGCTGGCAAATATGCTGGCGTACACAGCATTGATGTTACCGCTGATTGGAGAGCTTTGTATAGAAAAGAGTCAGAACAGATTATCTTTGTGGCTCTGGGAACTCATGCAGAACTTTACGGGTAGATTGATGTGATTTAATGCGGTGGTTTAACTTTGGTTTAACTTTGGTTTAACTTTCGCATTGACCAGGGATTTCTCACCATGATATAATTTTTCATGGACGATTTTAACGAATTACCATTACAGACACCGGAAGTAGCCCTCAAAACAATTTCTGACTCTACGGCTACTAAAGCCCAAAAACTCCTGGCCGCTTCACTCGTCACCCAATCCCGGGTGTTTGAATATCAACTCACTGATGATGCGCAACCGCTTTTGATCCTCGACGTCACCCACTTTTTAAATCACCGAATAAACAGCCGACTCATGGCCGCAATCGGCCAGGAACTCGCTGAAAAAATCACTGATTGCAATCCGGATATTATCCTCACCGCGCCCTCATCTGGCAATATTCCGGCCATTACTACTGCCTTGCATCTCGAGACGCAACCTGACGTCGTGTACGCGCCCAAAGGCACCCCGATTACCATGGCCGAGGTATATCAAGCCAAGAGCCGTTCCTACACCCACGGCAAGTCTGTTGATTTGACCGTAGCGAAAGATTGTTTGCAACCCAACCAGCGGGTCGTAATTTGTGATGACTTTCTCGATACCGGCCGGACTTCTCAGGACTTACTCAACATTGTCAAGCAGGCTGAGTCAATAGTTACCTGTTTTTTCTTTGTGATTGAAAAACCGTTTGGCGGCCGGGAACAACTCAAATCCTTAGGCTTCAGCGACGATCAGATTATTTCTTTGATTAAAATTGATTCCCTGCGGCCGGGAAAATTGAAACTGAATGGCTTTGCGGCGTGGTTTGAGTTGAAAAGAGTATAAAAAATAGTAGGAGAATACTATGCCAAAATTAATCGAGGGTCGTAATTATGAAGTCGGGGTTAATCCTGATGGGTCAGAAATAAAAATATACTGTGGCGAACTAAAAACTCATAAGACAACTGTATTGCCTCCAGAACCGTATATGGGGAAACAATGGCTGCAAAGTAAATTACCATGTCCATTTCCCGAAGGCACACGTATTTATCGAGGCACGCAGCATATGATCATTAAGAATGGCGTTGAAGTTAAGACTGGATAATTATTATGCTTCTCATTATCGACTTTGGCGGCCAAACCGCACATCTGATTGGCAGAAGACTCCGGCAATTAGGAGTGAAAACTGAATATGCGGATCCGGATGAAGCGGTCAGTAAAATTAATACGCTTAATCCCAATGGCCTCATTCTCTCTGGCGGTCCGGCTTCAGTGTATGAGCCAAATGCGCCACACGTCAGTAAAGATATTTTTAAGGCAAATATTCCTATTCTCGGTATCTGTTACGGCTGGCAACTCATGGCAAAACTATTAGGTGGTGAAGTGAGAAGTGCTGCCAAAGAATACGGATCGGAAGAACTGGTGCTGGAAAATCAAACCGGGATTTTTTCTCTTCCGGAAAAAAAGTGTTCAGTTATTATGTCTCATGGCGATACGGTAACCAAATTACCTCAAGGATTTACTCCAGTTGCCCACACCAGAAGTGTTAAATTTGCCGCAGTTACCCACTCCAGTAACCCATGGTTTGGGGTGCAATTCCATCCTGAGGCAGACCATACCGAATACGGACTGGAGTTGTTACGGCTGTTTGCACAAACAGTTTGCCAGGAAACACTCCAACCTCTGGTTTTAAACCCTGAGCAGATTATCAGCGACATTACAGCTCAAGTGGGAAATAAAAAGGTAATTTGCGCAGTTTCCGGCGGCGTTGACTCAACCGTAGCGGCATTTTTAATCGGTAAGGCAATTGGTAAAAATTTAATCCCGGTATACGTGGAATCAGGTCTGATGCGTCCGGAAACAGATAAACGGGTACGATACATTTTCACAAAACTCATATCGGCAAATTTAACTATCGTCCCCGCCCGTGAGCG
>DQGR01000107.1:2482-21489 GCA_003524845.1 Patescibacteria group bacterium | reverse complement strand
CTACGCGATGACGGTCATCACCGCGCGCGCCCTGCCGGACGTGCGCGACGGGCTGAAGCCGGTGCACCGGAGGATTCTTTTTGCCATGTCGCAGATGGGTTTACTTCCTCCCAGCCGCTATACGAAAACTGCCAAAGTAGTCGGAGAAGTCCTGGGTAAATTTCATCCGCACGGTGATTCAGCAATTTACGATGCGCTCGTGCGCCTGGCCCAGGAGTTTTCCATGCGCTATCCCTTAATTGACGGCCAGGGCAACTTCGGCTCAATTGATGGTGACCCGCCGGCTGCGATGCGCTACACCGAATGCCGGTTGGCTGCAATTTCTGCAGAAATGCTTTATGACATTGACAAAGAAACAGTGGAATTTGCCGATAATTTTGATGGTACGATGCGGGAACCGGAGTTTTTGCCGGCGCGCCTGCCAAACTTATTACTTATGGGGGCTGAGGGGATCGCAGTTGGTATGGCCACCAAAATTCCACCACACAACTTAAGCGAGGTAATTGATGCAATTCATGTACTTATCGACAAGGGTAAACTGCAACAACAGGATGCTCAAGCTGAGTTCACCTCTCAGGCTACGGTAGAAGATTTGATGCAACACGTTAAAGGTCCGGATTTTCCCACCTCCGGCGCCATTTTTGACATCAGTGAAATAATCAATGTCTATAGCACCGGGCGCGGTCGTATCGTCATCCGCGGTAAGGCCGAGATTGAAGATATCGGCCAAGGCAAAAGCGCCATCATTGTGACTGAGCTACCGTACCAGGTCAACAAAGCCCATCTGGTTGCCCATATCGCCACCCTTGCCAAAGATAAAAAACTTGAAGGCATCACTGACTTACGTGACGAATCAGATCGTAGGGGAATTCGGGTGGTGGTTGAACTGAAGCGCGACGCCAAACCCCGGGCAGTCCTTAATAATTTGTTTAAACATACTTCGCTCCAGACAACCTTCCCGGTAAATGTGGTGGCGCTGGTTGATAATACGCCGCGCACCTTATCACTCAAAGTCATTCTTGAAGAATACGTCAAGCACCGTATGCGGGTCATCCGTAGGAGAAGCGAATATGAACTCAGGAAAGCGCGCGAACGGGCACACATACTGGAAGGCTTACTGATTGCCGTCAATAATATCGATGCGGTGATTGAAACGATCCGCAGTTCCAAAGACGCTGATACCGCAAAACAGAACTTAATGAGTAGGTTTAAGCTGAGTGAGCTTCAGTCAGTCGCAATTCTCGATATGCAACTGCGCCGCCTCGCCGCGCTTGAACGCCAGAAAATCGAGGATGAGTACAAAATGGTCCAGGAAACCATCAAGTATCTTGAAGACCTGCTTACCCATCAGGTAAAAATGCTCAAAATCATTAAAGATGAAACAGCAAAAATAAAGGAAAAATATGCTAACCCACGTCGCACCCGCGTTTTTAAGTCAAAAGTTGACGATTTCTCTGATGAAGATCTGATCCCAAATGAACAAACTATTATTACACTCACCAAAACCGGTTATATTAAACGCGTCCCCATCTCAACTTTTAAAACTCAAAGTCGCGGCGGCAAAGGGGTCATCGGCATGACTACCAAAGCTGAAGATCAGGTTGACATGATGTCTTTCTCGATGACGCACGACAACGTCCTCTTTTTCTCTGACCGCGGCAAAGTCTACCAGACCAAAGCCTGGGACATTCCGGAAGTATCCCGGCAATCAAAAGGCCAGGCGGTCGTGAATCTCATTAACATCGAAGTAAATGAGCGCATCACTTCCATACTAACACACGGGTCAGCTGCCTCAGATAAAGCGCACTATATTTTCATGGCGACTAAAAAAGGTGTAGTTAAAAAAACCAAAATCGGTGAGTATGAGAATATTCGTAAAAATGGCCTGGTGGCAATTAATCTGGAATCTGGCGATGAACTTTCCTGGTCAGGCTTAACTACCGGAGATGATGAAATATTACTGGTCACCCATAACGGCAAAACCATCCGTTTCCACGAAAAAGAAGTCCGGCCAACCGGCAGAAATACTATGGGTGTGCGCGGAATTTTAATTAAAAATAGTGACGTAGTTGTCAGTATGGACATTATTGATTCTTCCCACCAGGACGCTTTTTTTCTTACGGTGATGGAAAAGGGCTTAGGTAAAAAAACACCGCTTAAAGGTTTCCCAAAACAAAAACGTGGAGGCCAGGGAGTGAAAGTAGCTGAAATCACACCGCGTACCGGAGCTGTGGTAGTTTCCCAACTGGTACCGGAAACCAGCGAATCGCTCATCCTAACTTCAATGAAAGGACAAGTGGTGAAGCTGCCACTTGCCGGAGTCCCGACGCTTTCCCGCGCCACCCAGGGAGTCATTCTCATGCGTTTTGCCGATCGAGCTGATATAGTTGCCGCTGCCACATTTATGTAACCGATGAAAATTGATGGCCAACAACTTGCACGCCGCATATTGCGCAACCTGCATACACGAGTCAAAGCATTACAAAAAACTGGAATTACTCCTCATCTTGCGGTAATTTGGGTAGGTAATGATCCGGCTTCGGCGTCATTCATTAAACAAAAATCAATTGCAGCGTGTGTAATTGGCGCCCGTCTGAGTTTACACCAGTTTAAAAAAACTCCGCTGTATCAGAAACTGGCCGAGTTTATTCGAGAGATGAGTCGCAACCCGGAAATCCATGGCATTATCGTGCAACGGCCGCTGCCTCCTTCATTGTCTGCTCAATCATTATGTAAACTGGTGCCCAAGAATAAAGATGTTGACGGGTTTTTGCCCAAATCAGCCCACGTACCACCAATAGGCTCAGCGATGTTTAGATTATTTAATGAAATCTATTTCAACAAACTGCAAAAAACCGCGTCACCAGAAGATAATTATTCAAAGCCACTTCTGACCTGGCTAAAGGAAAAAAATATCGTTCTCTTGGGCAAAGGCGAAACCGCCGGTAAACCAATTGCCGCCACTTTAAGCAAATACCGCCTGCCATTTATCATGCTTAACAGTCGTTCGGACCACCCCGAAGAGTATCTCAAGGAGGCTGACATAGTTATTTCTGCAATCGGCAAGGCAGGAATTGTAAATCCGGCACACCTCAAACAGGGAGTTATTTTAATCGGCGTTGGTATGGAACGTAAGCAACATAAACTTAAAGGTGATTATGATGAAAACCAGGTAGAAAAAATCGCCCGGTTTTACACGCCTATGCCCGGAGGTACGGGGCCGGTAAACGTCGCCTGTTTGATGGAAAACCTGGTAAACGCAGCCACCTTAACCGGCTAGTAATTGTAAATATAATTGTATGTATAATTGACCAGTATGGCTACTGAACCAAAACCAACCATAAACATCAACCTAGACACCACGCCCATTTTATACACCGACCGGATTTTCATTACAATCAATCAATTTGGGGTGGTATTTGACGTCACACAAAAAACCGGGAACCAGACGCGAATTATCACCCGTATCGGCATGAGCCGCGAACATGCGAAAAAATTAACAACCGATCTCGGTAAACTCCTTGCGGTGACTGAAAGTGATACAAAAACAAAACAGAATTAGCGCAAAATGTATTTTCTTTTGAGAAGTTGAAAAATAAGCAGACAGTGCCATACTCCGTAAGCCTCAATAAGTAACAACACCGGCAAAAAAAGCGACAGATAGTACCGCACCCAATGTACCGGCAACAGCAAAAATCCGCAGGTGACAAAAATTGCTCCCGCTAACAGCATAAATGATGCGGTAAACCAAATGCTATCATGACTCTTTTTGCGAATTATTAATAACAGTGCAATAACTCCAGTAATGGTAAAAAGCAGCACAAAAGGAAATTTGTTTAATAATCCGGTTTGCAAGCCCGGAAATACTAGATCTGCAATTACCACTTGCAGTTTTTCGATGACAGAGTCAAACCGATCTGCAGCACTCGTAAAAGGGTTGTAATACGCATGAAATTGAGCTGTGTCTCTAATTACCTTTAGCCACCAGAACATAGCAAAACTGGGAATAAACAAAGCTGGATATACTCCCACAAAACTGGCGATAAACGTTCCGGTAAAAAGTGCTGCATATTTCGATAGCAGAACTTTTGTCCCTTTTTTCACTTCGTGTCTCAAATACAGTAGACAAGATAATGACAGGACGAAATAGATCAGAATAAATCCAGCAGGCTTAATCAAGCTAGTTACGACAATTAAAAATGCGGCAATTATGATGTGTCGTTTGCTGATTTTTTGTAACGAACCCCAACCCGATGCAAATAACCAATACAGACAATGCATACTTACTAGAAAAATAAGTAAAAACGGAATTTCTGAGAGAACATGTGTTGCGGCCTCCTGAAAAATTGGATTAATGAAAAGCAAAGCTGCATAAACCAGTCCAAAGGAATTATTTACTAACTGCTTGCCAAATATAAAAGCAACTGAAATGCACATACTGCCGAGAACTGCTATTAACAAACGATATTTAACCAGTAATTCATGGATTTGCGGCGGAAGTTCTGTAAATGATTTATCCGCGTAATATCCTGGCCAGCGTGGACACTCAATTGCGGCAAATTGACCAGGGCTGCGAATTACGTAACTCCAACCTTGGAACAAATATTTTGCAAGCGGGCCATTGGAAAAATATGAAGTTCCCGGAATTTTGTGCTGAATGTCGCGAATATTTTGCGTTGGCAACCATTTTTCATCAGTGCAAATCCAGAAAATTTCATCAAGGTGAAAATATGCAGATGTACTTCGTGGCCACAATACGGCAAATGACAATAAGAACAGTAATACACTGACTGAGAAATTCCCAAGGCTAATTTTGGAACTAGGGTTCATACACGCAGTTTAGGACTCTGGGGATTTTTTATCATGGAACTTCTGGTGAATGGCTTTTAATTGTGGATTGGTGACATGAGTATAAATCTGGGTAGTAGATATATTTTTGTGCCCGAGCATTTCCTGAATCGCCCGCAAGTCCGCGCCAGACGAAAGTAAGTCGGTTGCAAACGTGTGGCGCAAACCATGTGGCGTGATTTTCACCGACAGATGCGCTTTTTTAACATATTTTTCTACCAGACGTTGGACGCTGCGGGCCGTTAACCTCATAGCCTCATCACCCTTGTTTGGATCTGCCTTTTTGCCGCTGTAACGGATAAATAGCGGTTTATACGTCTCACTCCGGGCATGCAGATAATGTTCTAGCCATTTTGCCGCTTCGTCGGAAATAAAGACAACCCGGGGCCGGCCGCCTTTGCCGATAATACCAATTTCCCGACTTTTGAGGTCCAAATGCTCGCGATTTAGTTTCGTAAGCTCTGATACCCGTAAACCAGTGGAAAATAATAGCTCAAGAATGGCTTTGTCCCGTTCTCCCTGCGGTGTTGACATATCAGGTTGGTTGACAAGTCGCATCAGCTGCTCATGGTTTAAGAACTTAAGACTCCTGGATTCAGCTTTGGCTAAATCGATTTTTTCCGGTGACAGGGCTTTTATATCGCGCTTGGCTAAATAACGCAAAAACGCCCGTAAGGCAATCAGGTGATAGTTTTGCGTCACCCGTTTGAGCGTCATCTGGTGAGCATCCGCATATCGGGACAAAAAAATGCGAAACCGACGAATCGTGTCATTGGTAATTGCAGTCGGATCTGATGGAGTAGAGGAGGCTTCGGAAAACCATTTATTAAAACGTAGCAAATAGTGCTGATAATTACGGATGGTAAGCGGGGAGACGTTGCGCTCAATTTGTAAGTGTTCCAGAAATTCAGTAATTAGTTCGGATAAACTGCTCATATACTTATAATTAATACAACAAAAAGCGACGTCTGTAAATACGTGTTTGCCTGCGGGGAAAATTGTGCGACGTCATTCTAACTTTGGGCTGGGCGTTCGTA
This sequence comes from Patescibacteria group bacterium, assembly GCA_003524845.1. GTDB lineage: Bacteria > Patescibacteriota > Microgenomatia > UBA10105 > UBA10105 > UBA10118. The sequence goes on along the minus strand of DQGR01000107.1, from coordinate 15,604 downwards.
AATGGTACAATGCAACCCTATGCAACTAGGAATCAAGGTAGGTTTACAAAAAAGTTCTTTTGATGACTTACGCGCCACACAACCGGATTTTTGTGAAGTTTGGTTTCATAGTGGAAAAATAGATGAATACGATAATTTATTTGCGTATATAAAATCACTCAGTGTTGGATGTGGTTTACACTTTTGGGGCGAGCAAAATGGTATTTTAGCAAATCTTTGTTATCCTGATACCAAATTACTTGCAATCTCTCGAGCATTAGTAAAAAAAACCATTGACGTCGCTGAGAAACATAAGTGCCGTTATGTAAACGTTCATCCTGGCGGCAGCCGCCTGGCTGGCGTAGACTTTGAAAAGGGCAGATTTTATGAGCAGGGACAACAAATAGATTTTTCTGTTTGCGTTGAATTACTCGGCGAATCTTTCACGGAACTTGCTCATTACGCGCATAAACGCCAAGTGAGCTTACTCGTTGAAAGCGTACCACTAAGAGCCATTGGGGGTGACTGGTATAGCGCAGATGATAAAAATAACGTACTTAATCTTGGTGAACTTCCGCTTGCGTATTTGCAACAAGTACTTGATGTTCCACATCTTGGATTTACCAATGACTTTGGACATACTGCAGCCAACATAATCAGTGAAAAACGCGCCGAAATTTTTGAGTTCTTATATGAAAAAACCAAACAATTAGTTGTTAAAACACAGTTGATTCATGCCGGATATCTGATTCCACCATATAATGGTACAGATTATCATGGCTTACTTTATAGTGATGTTTTTAAGACCAATTTAGCGCTTCCTAACCATCAGGAAATGAAACAATTGCTTAAATTATTTTCCAGCCAAAACGAAACCGGTATTTTGACTGAACCAAAATCAGACCATGTCGGCAACTTTAAGTTTTTAAAAACACTGATTTCTGAAACACTGATTTCTGAGTTATCATAAGCACGTTTGTGCTTTGGGTTATGCATGGCTAAATGTAAGCCTCTGTAATGCCCTGGAAGGCATTTGATTTAACCAACAGCTAGGTTAAGTAAACGGTTGCAACTAAATCGAACTAACTAAGAAATGGTTACCAGGCCAAAATATTTAATTAATGTAAACGCGCCCCATAAAGCGGAAGTAACTCAGGATACAATTTACAATTCAAAATAAACCCATTGTTAACAACAAGTGAGAAACGCAAAAATCAGCACTTCTCCATGCAGTACCCATATTTGACGTCGTAAAAGTATTATTGTGCGACATTACAGAGACGACTACTACATACTCCGCCTGCACATCATCTAAATGCAACCGTTGCACATGCATTTATTTCTGAGGTGAAGCGGTTGAAAATCTATTCCGCCTACAAGTAGCTGCAAGCAAGCGGGAAGGTGCCCTCTCTTCTATTTTGGAGAGCTTGAGCACCACACGCACGAATAAAGCGTGCTCGGCGGTGACCTTAAATTAAAGCTTCAGGTGACACTAATCGTGAGAGCAGGCTTTCGGTTTTGTTCGGGCCTTGTAAAAGTACAATTTAGAGCATAATAAAGCTCTAAGTGATAATTTTCGTGGGTATTACTTTGCAGAAAAAATATTCTGCGTTACACTTGTTCAAGGCTAAATAATTCCCGCAGACATATGTCGCTGGAATATACTGATCGAAGATGTTTTCGGTTTTATTTTGGAGCTTCATGATAGTCTAAACCAATATTTTTGAGGCTAAATCTGTATACGAGTTTGTGGGGAGTTAATTCTAATTTGGAGCAGAATGACTTTCTAAACAAGTTGTTTTGTGCGTACATTATGTACTCACTGTGCTCTGCCTGTAGACGACATTTTTCAGACACGAACTGAGGTTGCTTAATTCCGTGAAAATTATTATAGGATATCGTGAAAACTTTGCAGGTGCCGCCTGCGGCATACATATCAAACCATATCAACCACTTCCCTCTCCTCTGGTTGCTTGGTTAGTTTTTTTTAGAATTAATTTATAAAAAAGATACTGAAACCAAATTTGGTTTATCTGGCTTATCGGATTACTGCTTATAAAGTTGCGCCCCAACGGGTCATCCCCATGACCAGGAAAAATACAATTACGAGAACTAGTAAAAATTCCCGGGTCGTGTTGGGAAACAAACGTCCGATTAGAAACTGCTGCGTCATCCCGACCAGTGAATAAAATATCGTGGTGATAAATAGCGCTTCAATGGTCGTACGAATTGGCCAAAAAGAAAAAAGCACCACTAGTTCAGTCAGAATAAGCGTTAACGAAAAACTGCTCCACAAAACCATTGCCGATATCTTCTGCGTCAGTTCCATGGACCACAGTGCCTGTAATATCAAAGGAAAGAGAACTACTATAGAGGTCACACTGTTCAGATAAAACGGCAATCGTAAAGACAACACCGTGTCCATAAGAAAGAAGGTGGTAACCAGAGTAAGCAGGAAACCGACGCTGTGGGCAGCCCGCAAAAGTTGAATCGTGCGCTCAGACGCTACATTGTAGATATTTTCGGTAAGTAAGATCGCATAGATACCCACGGCATATAACACGGCAATCGGCAATCGGGTCAACCAAAGTGTGGGCAAGAGAAAATAAAATACGAAAACCGCGGCCGTAAAATACGACGGCAAAATAAGTAGCGTCACAAAATCCCAACCTCTGAGTTCCTCCCGCAAAGATAGTGCCGATAAAATATACGCAATACCTGAAACCACCAGTAATACATCCAATCGGAGTGTATCGGAAATAAGTTGCGTCGCCATGAGGACCAGGGTTAAGACTACGGTCACTGCCACAAATTGCTGCCGTTTGGAAAATACGGGCAGTTGCAGGCGTGGTAAAAGGCGGGTAGTTTTTTTCATGCAGAGTCAGACTTATGTTTCCGCAGTTACGTTCACAAAAACCTTTTGCACATCATCAAGCGCCTCAAGCGTTGCTTGTAATTTATATACCGAAGACCTGATGCCGGGATCTGACACCTCCATTATGGATTTTGGGCGGTAGACTAATTCGCTGGTTTCAGGCACTATTCCCTGTGCCTCAAGCGCTGCTTTAACTTCGTGAAAATGAGGTACTTTGGTAAATATAGTAATTTCAGATTCGGTCTCAATAAAATTTTCGGCGTTTATTTGCATCAACAGTTCAAGTAACGCTGCAGGTTCCTTTTGGGACTTGCTGATTGTGTGCATACCAACTTTTTCAAAAAGATATGCAACGCTACCGCTGCCACCGAGATTTCCGCCGTAGGTGGAAAATATATTTTTAATACTGCTGACTGCACGCTGCGGATTATCGGTGACACTTTCAATAAGAACCGCCACCCCTCCGGGAGCAAATCCCTCATACACGATTTCCTGTAATGCCTCCCCTGCCCCAATTCCTTGTGCCCGCGCAATAGCACGTTCGATCCGGTCTTTCGGCATATTGGCAGCCCGGGCTTTTTCAACCGCAAGCCGTAAACGAATGTTTGAATTTGGANNGTTTGTGCGCGCACCTGATCAGTAGCCTGTTTTTGCCGTTTAATGGTGGACCATTTGCTGTGACCTGACATGAATCCATTATACCATTTACCGCTTCTTGATTGACTAATAACTTGCCTGCCTTTATGATAAAAAAGTTGTGAAAGCGTGGCTTCTATTTAGCTTATTTTTATTCTCATTTTTGGCTGTCCCCAGCCACGCTGACCTCAATTCTGTTCGCCTGCTGTTGACTGACTGGAACCGGACGCAAAGTCAATTTGATCTGAATGGAGATCAAAAAGTTAATAGCATCGACTTTGCAATTGAGTCTTCCGCCNNGTTTTAAATTTTGCGCCTATAGCAACTGTTCCCTCACCGGTCACCATAGCCAACGCGGCTGATGGCACTAACCGGCTGTTTGTGGTCGAACAGTCTGGCCAAATTCATATCATCCAAAATGGCAACCTGCTCACTACTCCATTTTTAACCATTACCGCGCGCGTATCCTGTTGCGGAGAACGCGGTTTACTGGGGCTGGCGTTCCCTCCTGGTTTTGCGTCAAAACAATATTTTTATGTTAATTACACGAATACGAACGGCAACACGGTCATCTCGCGTTTTCGCCTCACCAGTAATCCAAACGTTGCCGACCCGAATTCAGAACAGATAGTATTAACAATTGCGCAACCGTTTTCAAACCACAACGGCGGACAATTACAATTTGGGCCAGATGGGTATTTATACATTGGCATGGGTGATGGCGGATCCAGCGGTGACCCGCAAAACCGCGCGCAGAATCCGGCCGAGCTTTTGGGTAAAATTTTGCGAATCGATTCCGAATCAAATCTGACTCAGTATCAAATCCCGCCAACCAACCCGTTTGTCGGAAACAGCGCGTATCGCCCTGAAATCTGGGCCATGGGTCTGCGCAACCCGTGGCGGTTTTCTTTTGACCGGGATACTGGAGATTTACTGATTGCCGATGTCGGCCAGAATCAATGGGAAGAACTTAACTGGCAAAGCGCACTAAGCAACGGCGGTGAAAATTACGGCTGGCGCATCATGGAAGGTACTCATTGCTTTAACCCGGCAAGCGGCTGCATTCAAACCGGATTAACGCTACCCATTGCTGAGTACAACCACTCATTGGGGTGTTCGATTACCGGCGGCTACCGTTACCGCGGACTACAATTTCCAAATCTTTACGGCGTATACCTCTATGGGGATTACTGTAGCGGCCGCGTCTGGGGACTGCGCACGCAAGGCTCCTCCTGGGAAACAACTCAACTCACCCAAACTCCATACCAGATCACCACTTTTGGTGAAAATGAGCAAGGAGAACTTTTTGTAGCTGATTACACAAGTGGCACCATTTATCATATAATGCCGTGATTGGGTAAAAAAAAATCCCTTGACAAGCGAGACTCAAAACTTATATTGTTACATTTATAGTTATTGGATCCGAGTCAGATTACGTACCTTAATCCCATGGATGCAACACTCATCTCTCGTGCAATCAAGAGCGCCCTCGCGCAAAACTGGAAAGAAGCGATCCGCTTGAATCAGGATCTGATCGAACTAAACAGTGAGGATGTGGCGGCGCTTAACCGCCTCGCCTATGCCTATCTCAAATCCGGTAATATTGCGTCCGCCAAAACCGTCTACAAGCGCGTTTTGAGGATTGACAAATACAACCCGATTGCGCTCAAAAATTTAAAATGGCTGACCAATTTAACCCGGAAAGATATTTCTCAGGATCCTACAGTCACTCCCAGCCCAACCATATTCCTCGAAGAACCGGGTAAAACTAAAATTGTGACGCTCGTGTATCCGGCTCCGGTGCGCACGCTCTGTAATGTGATGACCGCGCAACAAGTCATGCTGCATTCCCGCCGGCACTCAATTGAGATTCGAAACAACAAAGGAGATTATTTAGGCGCTTTGCCGGATGATCTTTCACATCGGCTGATTAAGCTGATTGCTGCAGGCAATACGTATGATGCGTATGTTAAAAATGTCGAGAAAAATACCGTGGTAGTGTTTATAAGAGAGTTGAAGCGCAGCAAAAAATATGCTCAGCTGTCCTCGTTTCCATTTCAAAGCGGCATAAATCCATTGATCCTGCCCCGACCAACAGAAACTGAAACCGAAACAGAAACAGAAAGTGACGAATTTAACTAAACTACTTCCAGCGATCGGCAAAGACTTGCCCCACCAAAACTTCAATATCCGCTTCCAGAGTATCAGTTGTTAACAATTTAGTGCACATAAACTCATTAACTAGATACTTCACAATCTGGGCATTTTCATGGGCCGCATTCACTTTCACTTCGCAATTTGGGATTGTAGGGATGTCGTTGACAACCGCAATCACTTTTCCCCCATAATGATTCAGGTATTTGGCAAAGTTTGAGCCAACTCCGGTCACATCGGTGGTGTTCACAATTTGCATGGTCAACCCATCACTACGAGCTAATGGATTTTCAAATTTTTGTTCCAAGTATTCTGCAAACGCCACTTGATTCACTTTCTTTACTGGTACCTGGTTTGGCAACTCGTCAGCTTGGAATAAATATTCGTTCCGGTCGGCCAGGTAGATCAATGTATTTCCCGGTTTCAGCGCATTAAAGAGTAACCCCATCATCACTGTATCGAGTTTGCCTAGATTGGTTGCGAAACCTTTGCGAAATAGCGAAGAAAGTGAAAAATGTTCTTTAAGTGAATTTAATAGCTCGGCATCCGTTGCGGCACTCAAACTGATTGGTTCATCCAAACCAAACCATCCATTGATCCGCACACCAGTCAAATCAGCCACGGTTTCCGCAAACAGCTCACGTTTTTTTTCCAGTTGTCCGAGTTTCCAAGTGGCGCCCAAACGGTATTCACCGTACCCAAACGGGACGCGCGTTAACGCCGCTTCAGGCAGCGTCATGATGCTGTGTGCCTCTTCGCTGCGGGAAAATGAAATCAATATCACGGGAGAGGTGTAAAACAGGATGCCGATGCGATCCTGTTCTTTTGCCCAAAGCGAACTCCGGTACTCCAGTACCAGCCGGATGGCAAAAATAATCAATACCAGTAATAAAAACAGGCTGAGCCAGACCACAATTCGTTTAACATCTGGTTTGCGGGCAGATTTCATACTATTTGCTTATATTCTTACGAACGGGTCAGCGTTTTTTCCGGTGGGCTCCGAGGACTTCAGGCATGGTGAACATGCCGGGACTCTGGCCTGCAATTTTTTGAGCTCGCTTTTCGAGTTCAGATTTTTTCATTTTTTTGCCTTCCCGTTTGCGAAAGTCGCTACTGGACATATGCCTCCTTTCTTAGTATTGTTATGACTTTTGTGCTATTTATCAAGACCCTGATTACCTGCTAAATACGCGCGTTTAAATTCACCAAATGTATGATCCATAATATGCGCCCGAATTTGCCGCGTCAAATCTACAACAAAATGCAGGTTGTGGATAGTTGCCAGGCGGTATCCGAGTAGTTCGCGGACTCGAAATAAATGGTGGAGATATGCCCGGGTAAAATTTGTACACGTATAGCAACTGCACTTCTCATCAATTGGCAGAAAACTTGCAGCCTGCGCTTTTTTGGTGATATCAAGCGTGAAGCCGGATAAATTCCGGTGAATTAGTAGTTGCCCCATTCGCGCCAGGCGAGTGGGCTGGACACAATCAAATGTATCGATCCCGCGCTCGATAAGATCAAAAATATCATCAATCTCTCCTACTCCCAGTAAATGCCGCGGTAAATGCTTCGGTAACCGCGGCACTACTAAGTCACAAACATTTCGCATTTCCTTTTTACTTTCTCCAACTGCCACACCGCCAATTGCAATTCCATCAAAATTTTGCGCGGCAATAAAGTTTGCAGACTCTATGCGTAACTCCTGATACACACTCCCCTGCACCACGCCGTAGAGTGCTTGATACGCTTTCCCCAATTTTTGCTCGCGAATTTGTAATTTCCGGTGCTCATGGAGGCTTCGCGTTGCCCATGCATGCGTGCGTTCCATCGCTTGATGGGCATACTCCTCGGTAGTTGGATAGGGTGAACATTCATCAAAAGCGATATGGATGTCAGCACCTAATGCAAATTGCAGTTGCATTGACAGTTCTGGCGTAAACCGGTGTTTTACTCCGTCCCAGTGCGAGGTAAATGTGACTCCTTCATCGTCAATAGTTACGAGTTGTCCAACTGGCCGGTAATCATCAGGAAAAACCTGGGTCTTTTCCGCTTTGGCATTCTCTAACTTTTTCGTAAATCGTGCTTGGTNNCGCCGGAATCGGTAATTAACGGGTCATGCCAGTTCATAAACTTATGTAATCCACCTATCTTTTTTATAATCTCAATCCCGGGACGTAGATACGTGTGATAGGTATTTACAAAAAATAACTTTACCTGAAGCACCTGTAACTCCTCAGGCGTCAATGATTTCACCGTCGCCTGGGTGCCGACCGGCACAAAAGCTGGAGTTTCGATGACTCCGTGTGGAGTTGTAATTTCGCCAGCGCGTGCTAGGGTTTTCTGGTCGCGCGAACGTACGGTAAATTTAAATGTATTCATAACGGTTTGGGAATTGTACCATCAGACTAAGAGTTTTTCACACGGCCTGATGTACGAGGGTCAGCTGGCTGATTTTTTTCTCAATTTCCGTAGGCGTAACGGAAAAAAGCTGCAACAGTCGCCTGGAAATTGACACCGACGCTTCATATTCCGGTTGAATCACTTCCGTCACTCCGAGTGCCTGCAGCATTTTTTGCTGTTCATCCTGATGTGAACGGCAGTAAATGATGATATCTCGCTTTAGTGTCTGACTGTTTACAATTACCTGCTCCTGGGTGTGTAAATCCGGAATCGCTATCACGACAGCGCGCGCCTTGTCCACCTGGGCGTAGTCTAGAATATCGATGTCAGCCGGATCTCCGTATACGACCGGTATCCTCCGTTCTTTCAGCGCGGTGGCTTTTTTTTGGTTATACTCAACCACCAGATAGGGAATTTTAGCTAGTTCTAACGCCGCTCCTACGTATTTACCTACCCGGCCATAGCCGCATAACACCACGTGATCTCGCAAAGGCAATTCTTCCAGCATTTGCCGGTGTTCGAAACTCGTAAATAAACGCGTGTAGAGATATGGCCAGCGTTTTTTCGAAGATTCACGCAACAGCGTGTAAATCCGTGGAGTTGCCAGGAACAGGGGTGGCATGATAAGTATTGAGGTTAACGCTACCGAAACAATCATGCCGTACTCAAAAGTGGTGATCGTCTGGCCAAATAGCCCGACTCGCGCCAGCACAAATGCAAATTCGCCAATTTCTATAAGGCCGACGCCGACGATAAATGAGGTCTTGGCGTGATACCCCAGGTACAACACCAAACTTAAAACTATTACAAATTTTACGAGCATAATAACCAGTGACAAAGAAAGAATCGTCATGATATTTTGCAGAATAAATCCGTCAGGCAGAATTAACCCCAGTGTGGCAAAGAAAATCATCGCAAACAAATCACGCAGCGGCCTGATTTCCGAAAACACGGCATGCATTTGCGATGATTCGGCAATCAGTAAACCAGCCAGAAACGCGCCAATTGCGGCCGAAAGTCCGAGTTGCTGGGTAAGAACTGCAGCAATAATCACAATGATAAATACTGAAACTAACAGTAGTTCCCGACTATTGAGGCCGGCGATTTTTTTCAAAATCCAGGGTACTAGGTGTTTACCCGCATACAGCACGAGGCCTAAGGCAAGAAATGCGAATAGAGTATTTTTGGCAAGCAAGAGAAAAGACAGGGGTGTCAACCCACCGCTTAACATTTCTTTGCCCAGTGAAGGCAAAATAATCATCAACGGCAATACAGCCAGGTCCTGAACCACCAACCAGCCCACCATAATCTCCCCAGGCAACGTATCCATTTCGCCTTTATCAGTTAAAATTTTGACGACAATGGCGGTTGAAGACAGTGAAAATGCGCTCGCCATAAAAAAAGCTGCAAATAAACTGAACCCGAAACCAGTTATTAGTAGAGTTCCAAACAACATGGTAGTCAGAATCTGGACTATCGCGCCAATTATGGCAATATGAGCTACCTTACCGAGGCGTTTGAACGAAAACTCGATGCCGAGCGTAAACAAGAGAAACACAATCCCAAGTTCTGAGAGGAAATTGACAATTTCATTAGTCTCGTTGCTTTTGAGAAACAGGCTGAGGATAAATCCGGCTATGAGATAGCCGATGACCGGAGGCTGTTTTATGAAACGCATCACCGCACCTAAAATAAATGCGGTGCAGACAATCACCAGCAAATACGTGAGTACCGAAATGGGCATACCACTATCGTAACGTAGTTAGTGATGGTGAACAAGCAGGTGAAGTGTGTAGTTACGTCAAGGCTTCCGGTTGAGTTTTTTTGAGTTGCGCCAGTACTTTTTGCAAGTCAAGAGTCACTGGTGCCGTGACCGTAATCGTCTCCTTACGTTTCGGATGTGGAAATGAAATCTCTGCCGCATGCAGAAACACCCGCGGACACCATAAACGGTCTTTACGTTGCTGTTTTCTACCTGCGTAGAGATAATCTCCGCAAATTGGAAAACCCAGGTATTTTAAGTGTACTCGTAGTTGATGGGTTCTCCCCGTGGTTGGGAATAATTTAACCAACGTATAATACTCGCGCTGATCATCGGTGTAATAATCGAGCACGCTATATGCCGTATGCGCTTCTTTACCCGCCGCTACCACACCAAACCGCTCCCGATTCCACGGCAGTCGCGCAATCGGCGCGTTTATTTCTCCACTTTCCGGAACTAAAAATCCATGCACGAGCGCAATGTACGTTTTTTTAACTGTCCGCGCTTTAAAAGCAGCTTGCAAGGCATAAAAACTCTCCGGGTCTTTGGCGATGATTAAACAGCCTGAAGTCTCCTTGTCTATCCGGTGGACGATCCCGCTTCGTGCTCTAAAGTCATCATCCGTAATTCTTAATTCTAAATTCTTAATTCTAAATTTGTTTTCTATCCAGTCCTGTACCGTTTCGGTGGTAACCGTGTCTGCGCGGTTGACAATGATTCCACTTGGTTTATTAATCACCAGGAGATGGTCGTCTTCGTAAAGAACTGCGTACACGGGTGAATCCATGTGGGTATGTTAACCGGAGCGTTTTTTTTGACAATCCATGCACAAGGTGGCAGTCGGCATCGCAGCCAGACGATCGGTATCAATCAGGTTGTGACAACTGAGGCACAGTCCGTAGCTCCCCTTCTGAATCCGGACAAGTGCCGATTCAATCTCCATGAGTTTACTCTTTAACTCGTCAACCATTGCCTGATAGCGTTCATGGTTTGTTTCTTCGCTTGCTTCAGTATCAGACGCCGCATTATCGGTCAGGCGCTCCGTATCGCGAAACGGATCCTGCGCCGATAGGTCTTTAATCTGGGCGCCAATGCGTTGCTTTTCTGCTTGCAGATGTGACTCAATATCGACTAGTGTCTCACGCGGTAGTGTCAATTTTTTCATAATTTTGGCCGGCTCACCAATGCTGTTACTTTCTGTTTAACTTGAGTTACCAGCTTACCACCATTTAAAAGTAGGTAAAGCGGCGGCAGCGGCGAAATCCAGACGACGGTTGCAATCATCAAATCAACCGGAAATCCCTGCCAGTATAGAAGATCATCTCTAAAAAATGCAAGTAGCAGTTGTGAAACTCCTAAAAAGGAAAGAATCGTCAGCGTAATTGTACCACACGGCAAGTTGCGCCGCCCGAAAAAGCGCAGCACGAAAAATAAACTGAGGCTCATTACCAGAGACAGGATTAATGCGTACATTCCTACCGGGTGCCGCAAACCCGCCAGTCCGGTCTGGATAATTCCAGTTGGCCAGGAGGTCTCTTTTCCAATAATCGTTCCGTCTAAAAACAGCGCGAGTGACCAGAAAATCATCATTACCGGCAATGCCTGGGCATACGCATCCGCAATCACCCCTGTTTCCAGTCGTTGTTTCCGGCAGTACCAGATCAGTGTAAGTGCGGCGGTTGCCAGTAATCCCCACAGTGAAAAACCCGGGTTTTTCCCGATAAAAAGCGCGCCCAACGGAAATCCGGAAAAAATTGACCAGTGAGTCAGCACAAAAAATAACCGCGCTCCCAAAAATGAAATAATGGATACCACCAGAAAATTATCAAAGAATTTTTCGTCTTCAATCCCTTTGTCCCGGAACACCCGCCAGATAAGAAAAGCTCCAATTAAGTATGTTACGGCACAAAAAAAGCCAAACGAAGAAATAGAAAATGACCCGATACTAATTAACGTTGGCATCATACGAGTACTGCTATTGTAGGGCTAAGTAACAATTAAAATCAATGCGCGACTGCAGAATGAAGTCGACCAACTAGAATACCTAAACCAGCAAGTCCTAAACCTAAACAAAAAACCACGGTCCCCACCCCCCACGTATCAGCAAGCAGACCGCTTACAAAAACCGGCAAAATAGCCACTCCGCCGATCAAAGAAGCAAGTACTCCATACACCCGTCCGCGCATATGTTCTTGAGTCTGTTCCTGCAAAATCGTATTACAGGTCACGTCAATCAGGCTGTTGGCAAAGCCTAAACAAAAAAATGAGGCAATTGCTATCGGTAGAATGCCCACATTAATAACTCGTGGCAGGTCATAGCGGGAAGACGCGGCCAGTGAAGCCACCAGCATAAACAGTAATCCCGACGCAATGATACTGGCGGTAATCAGTTTGCGCCTGGAAAACCGGCTTTTTACCTGACTGATAAAAATAGCGCCGCAAATCATGCCGAGTGCCGCAGGCCCGAGGATGAGAATTGACGCATCAGTTAATTTTATATATAAAATCCGGTCCGCAAATCCAGGTCCCAGAGAGGCAAAAATTGCAATCACGGCTTGCGCTAACAGCAGTAGGGTTATCGCCTCTCGGACGCGGATGGTTTTATAAATAAAATTAATTCCGGCACGCAAATCATTGAGCACAGTAGTGAATGATAATTGTTGCGCACTCGGCAAAAACGGTTCGCGCGGCAAAAAAAGTAGTAACACCCCGGCTGCGACAAATGCACCGACCAAAAGAATCAGCAATGTTTGCCAGCCTAAAAGGTCAAGAAGTGGTCCACCAGCAACAAATCCACCGATAATGGCGCTATAGAACGTCATCGTAAACAGTGAATTAGCGGGCAGCAGTAACTCCCGCTGAACAAAATGCGGAATCAGTGCGGCCTCTGCCGGAATAAAAAACTGGCCGACAATTGAAATAAGCGCGGCTATGACATACAGCGCAGTGAGGTGTCCGCGACTGAAAACCAGTAGAAGTACGAGTCCGGCCCGCACAAATACGGTACTGATGAGTAATCCTTTTTTGGGCAACCGGTCAACAAAAACGCCTGAAATTATTCCGAAAATTGCTGCTGGTATTCCTACGGCGATGTATAATACGGAAACTGCGGTATTTGAGGCAGTGGTTTCGTAAATCACGACGCCGAGCACAAAAATGAGCATGTTGACGACAATCTGAGTCACCACTTGTGCAAACCAGAGATTTCGAAATGGAATAATCCGTAAGACTTGAATCAAAACATTTTTATGCATGTTGTGTAAAGACCGGGTAACTTGTCAGAGAAGTAATTTATTATTACTATAGAACGTAC
>DQGR01000107.1:0-2463 GCA_003524845.1 Patescibacteria group bacterium | reverse complement strand
CCATCATTGCTTCCCTGATTCCGGATTGGCTTGAAGCCCCGTACTATATCTTGATGCCCAACTCGCCGAAGCTGTTTTATTATTTGTACAAAGTCCAGTCAATTGCCCACGAACGGCTGCAGTATCCGTGGGGAGTAGTGACGCAGGTAGTTACCGTAGTTGGATTTTTGTGGGTGGGGTTTGGGCTTTAGAATGACTTAAGCCAATTTAAAAGCATCCGCACGCCAAAGCCGACTCCGCCTTTGGGGTTAACCGGAGTTTCTTTTTCTTCAAATGCCGGCCCGGCAATGTCTAAATGCGCCCAAGCGATTTTAGCGACAAATTCTTCCAAAAATAAGGCCGCAGTCACTGCTCCGCCATAGCGGTTTTTGGCAATATTTCTGAGGTCGGCGACATCGCTTTTGACTAAATCGCGGTACTCTTCTTCAAGTGGCATCGGCCAGACTTTTTCTCCGGCTGCTTCGGCGTTTTTTTGTAAGTTGGCAGTAAGCTGCGAATTATTTGACCACATCCCGGCAATTTCCTCGCCGAGGGCAACCATGCACGCTCCAGTCAATGTTGCTAAATCGATAATTGCTTCCGGCTTCAAAGTTACGGCATAGGACAGGACATCGGCCAGCGTTAATCTGCCCTCAGCATCCGTATTTAAAACTTCAATGGTTTTGCCGTTTAAGGCTTTAACGATATCACCAGGTTTAGTAGCCTTGGAACCGGGCATGTTTTCGGTTGCGGCAATGAGGCCTACCACCGTGACGTTTGGCTTGAGTGCGGCAAGGACGCTAAAAATACCTAAAACTGCAGCCGCGCCTGCCATATCAAGCTTCATGGTCTCCATGTTTTTGGAATCTTTCAGTGACAGTCCACCGGTGTCAAAGGTGATAGCTTTACCGGCAATGACGACGCGCTGTCGTCCGGCTTTGTAAATCAGTTTGATAAATTTCGGCGCTTCCTCAGACCCACGGCTCACTGAAAGGTATGAATGCATACCCAGCTTTTCGATTTGCTTTTTGTCAAGAATTTCGACCTCTATCCCCTTTTTCGCGAGTTTTTTCGCTTCATTTGCCAGGTAGGTCGGGGTAGTCAAAGAAGGAGGTTCGTTAATCAAATCCCGGGCATAATTCGTCGCTTGAGAAAACAGCTTGCCTTGTTCAATCGCCTGCGCTGCAACTTCAAGCCGGGCTGCTGACACGAGTAACCAGACCTCAACTAGTTTTTCGTCTTTGCGGTGTGCCTGGTACTTTTGGAACCGGTAACTACCCAAAAACAGTCCTTCAGTCATTCCGACGACAAGTTCTGCGGTTTTCAACATGCTTACGGGTTCTGAGGTTAAAGAAAGCGCTAGATTTACACTTCCGAGGCCGCGCACCTGTTTCACCAGCAATGCCGCCACTTTTCGAATCCGGTAGATATTCAAGTCAGCAGATTTTCCTGTTCCAGCAAGCAAAACCCGGCGCACGCGCGTCTTGTCAACCATCGGATATGAGAAGAACTTACCTAAGCCTCCGGTAAACCCCTGGGCTTCGGCATGCAAAATCACCTGGCTGAAAAACGCCCGGTCCAGTTCGCCGAGTTCCTTTTTCCAGGCAGTTTCACTCACAAAAAAAACGACTGTGTCAGAGTCGACTTTTTGCCAGGTTGTTGGTTTGGCTTTTAATAGCATTCTGACAATCAATTTTACTCTTCACCCGCCTTCTTTGCAAGGCCAAAAAGTGGTAGAATGAAGCTGGTTTGGCGCGGTGGCGGAATTGGTAGACGCGCAGGTCTCAAAAACCTGTGGTGGCAACATCATGTGGGTTCAACTCCCACNNTGTGGGTTCGATTCCCACCCGCGCCACAAAATATGGAAGTGAGAGCCTGCTCCGAATAACCGCTCTTCTGAAGCAAGGATCCCGATTGCTATCAGGATAAATTCCAACCTTGCGAAGAAGTAAGGTTTATTTGGGGTTCGAGTCTCTCCCGTGGCACGAAAAACAAATATACTTTGTATTAAAAGTTAATTTACAAGGAGGTCTTATAAAAAAACAAAAAATTACAAACTTTCTTACATTATCTATTGTGATCTACGTTATTGTAAGTTTTGTCTCCCCATTCTTGCCACAATTTGGGCTAGTACCATCATCACTCTCACCTTCAAATAAAATAACACCTCTCATATTAACAATGGTGATGCAATTCGCACGAAATGGAGGATTTGCCTACTGGCTATATATGGAAACTAGATCTTTAATTTGGACGCTTTTTGCTTTCGTCTTTGGATTACCAGCGGTAATACTTTTTTACGTTAAAGAGAAGTTAAAAATTTAAATTACACTAGACTTAAGAGTAAACTGCAAGCTATTTTTACGCCGCAATTGAGGCTACCTGGGTGGTTTCCGCTTGTTTTTTCTCCATCCCGTAGAACCGGATCCGGTCACCTCGGAACATGAGGTCGATCTCGCCTAACGGGCCGTTGCGGTGTTTGGC
>DQGR01000002.1 GCA_003524845.1 Patescibacteria group bacterium | reverse complement strand
CACACTAAAAGCTTACACTGCCCGATTGTCTTCTGATGGTATAAAATTCATTTGCATAAAATTTTATTGTTCGAGCGGAGTCGAGAACTTTCAGTTGTCATTCTCGCGCAAGCGGGAATCCATAAATATATAGATTCCGGATCAAGTCCAGAATGACAGTTGATACTTCTCGTCCCGCCGAGGCGAGACTCGAAGTATAATCAGAGTATACAAAAATAGCACTCTCTTGTAAAGAGTGCTAGAGGAATGGGAAGATTACGGTAATTCAAAATTAACTTTAGCTGAAAGCAAGTTGTAATAAGCTAATAAAGAAAGACCTATGTATTCCGTCAAGTTGACTGTTGCTGAAAAATCTCGAGCTGCCCTCATTGCTTTTTCCCCTTCCATAGAATTCACCATTTCACTAAAGTTTAGGGGTATATCTATCGTTTCTGGTTTGGCAGAGTCAGCCTCAAATGCAATCGTTCTCTTTGCTAACTGGTTTTTCGAATACTCGACAGTCAGAATAGTTAATCCAGTCTTAGGCGATTCAACTGAAACGCACATACGAGTGGTCTGGGGGTCGCTGTTTAAGTTTAATAACATCACGTGTGCCGCTCTATAACCAGAGGCATTCAGAGCGATGAATAAAGGTCTTGTTTCCGGAAAATCTGTAACATTTCTATTTAAATAAGCCTTAAAGCTGTTTGCGCCGTTACCTAATAAATTGATGGAATAAGAGGCTTCTGAAATCACATCTGACTTATTTGATAACCTGCGAGTTGCATAAGATTCCTTTATGCTCAAACCACGCAGTGTCGCTATCATTTTATTTCGTAAATGTTCTATGCCTGTCATACTTTGAAGTGTTTGGTAATCGAAAGTTTTGAACCCAATTTTTGTAGGAAATTACAGCAGACATGCAATTTTACTACAGGAAGAACAGTATTTTCAAGTTTTAGCTGCTACATAGCCCTAAGTCTTTTGATGCGTTCTTCAATCGGCGGGTGGGTGTTGAAAAACCCGGCAAACCAGGCGCCGAAGTCCTTGTCTTTAAATGGATTGGTGATGTAGAGGTGGGCTGTGGCGTTCGTTGCCGCTTCCAACACTTCGTGATCACCCTTAAGTTTTTCCAAAGCCTTGGCTAAGCCCTCCGGATAACGGGTTAAAAGCGCTCCTGAAGCATCAGCCAAATACTCCCGCTGGCGGGAAATGGCGAGTTTAATAATAGTTGCGAGAAGTGGAGTAAGTATTGCCAACACAATGCCAATTAATAACATCACGCCGCCGCTGCGATTCCGCTCCCGGCTTCTGCCACCCCACCACAAACTTCGCAAAAACCAGTCTGCCAGAAACGCGAGTGTACCAACCAGAACCGTAACGACAAGAAGTAACCGGATGTCAAAGTTCTTAATATGAGATAACTCATGCGCAATTACACCTTCCAGCTCTCTTCGATCCAATCGTGTAAGTATGCCACTCGTGGCAACCACTATCGCATGCTGGGGATCCCGGCCGGTTGCAAACGCATTCATTGCCGTATCATCAATCACATAGAGTTTTGGTTTCGGGTTACCAGCGGCCATTGATAAATTCTCAGCTACCGTAAAAAAATCAAAATCGCGCTTGCGATCTGCCGGGCGCGCTCCCGACATGGTGACAATCAATTGGTCTCCCCAAAAATAACTGCCGAGGTTCACAAGTAGTGAAATGATAAGCGCTGTCATAATCCAGCCGCTGCCATACCCCATCGCTTCACCCAGTACCCAAGCCACTAGAATTATCACCATCATGAACCCAATCATCAAAATGATGGTTTTAGTGTTGTTGCTCGAAATCTGACTGTAAATATTCACCGTTTAGAATTTGACTTCGACTTTTTTCCGCTCTTCTTCATTGGCTGCAAAAAACTCTTCTGACTTAAAACCAAACTGTGCCGCAATCATGGAATTCGGGAACACGATAATTTTGGTGTTGTATTCCATAACAACACTATTATAAAACTGGCGGGAATAGGCAACCTTGTCTTCAGTGTCAGACAGTTCTTTTTGCAGCTGCTGGAAATTTTCCGAGGCGCGTAAATTCGGATAGGCTTCAGCCACCGCAAATAAGGATTTGAGAGCACCGGTCAGCATATTGTCAGCCTGAGCTTTCTCATGCGGACCCCGGGCGCTCATGAGCACCGAGCGGGCTTTGGTCACGTTTTCAAAGACCTCTTTTTCATGTTTGGCATAGCTCTTCACTGATTCGACCAAATTGGGAATTAAATCAGCCCGGCGCTTGAGCTGCACATCGATCTGGCTCCAGGCTTCCTTGATCCGAACGCGCAGCGTCACCAAGTTATTGTATAAACCCCAGATGAATAANNGAAACAAGTTCAGAATGACAAGAGGAAAGTTCTCGACTTCGCTCGAACAATAAAATCACACAACAAATCTCACTACGATTTTAGCCACTTACTCAATTCATTATACCCCATGGTGTTAAGTACGTCCTGCGCCTCTACCCATCCACGGCGTGCCACATCCACTCCATATTTCATATTGGTTAAATGGTCAACGTGGTGCGCGTCAGTGTTAATTATAAATTTAACTTTACGGCTGAGCGCTTCCCGCACCAAACGATCCGGTAAATCAAGCCGTTCCGGCCAGGAATTAATTTCCAGCGCCCTTCCGTTAGCTGCGCAATAGGTAAAAATTGCATTCCAGTCTGCGTCAATCCCCTCCCGTTCACCAATCAGGCGTGCTGTCGGATGCCCGAGAATTTTTGCTTTTGGATGCGCAAGTGCCGTAAGAATCCGCTTCGTCGTCTCACTTCTGCCTTGCGTAAAACTTGAATGGACCGAAACTATAGCTGCATCAATATATTTAAACGCATCATTTGGCAAAGCTAATAACCCAGACGGCAATATATCCACTTCAAGGAGATAGAAGGGTTGTATCGGTTTCTTTTCACGATTTTTCCACGCCATAAACTGCCGTTCCAGTTTTTCACGACGAGTTTTCATGAGCGAAACTATCTGTACTTCCGTATGATTTTTCATACTCGGATTATGATCACTAATTCCCAAATAGGAGTAACCAAGCTGTGCCGACTGGTTAAGTAGATCTGTAAGGGAATTTGCTCCCAGATCGTGCGAGGGCTCAAGGTCATAGTTTGAGTGCACATGAAAGTCTCCTTTTATATCCTTGAGAGTAACTAAATTTGGCAGCTTATGTTGCTGGGCAGCCTCAATTTCCCCTGCGTCCTCGCGCAGTTCCGGCGGAATCTCAGGAAGTCCCAATGCTCCATAAAACGCTTTTTCACTCTCAAATTCGTATAAACCTAACTTTTTATTATAATTTTGGGATTTGAAATTTGAGTTCTGTAATTTTTTTATAGCTTTTATCCCATGTTCTGATAATGACAAACCTTTTTTCAAAGCAAACTCTCGCAATTTAATGTTGTGGTGTTTGCTGCCGGTAAAATACTGCAGCATCGCTCCATATGATTTCTTGCTCTGAACCCGCAAATCAACCTGTCTACCAATAGTGAGTAATATAGTTGCTCCTTTTTCTCCTTGATCAATGATTTTACTCAATTTATGGTATTTAGTGAAATATTTAACTACTTCTAAGGGATTCTCGGTCATGGCGGCTAAATCAATATCGCCAATAGTGGCTACTTTCCGCCGCAAACTACCCAGTACATCTACCCGCACAACAGCCGGATGTTTTTGTAAGTAATCAATTACTTCCTGCGCCAGCCGGTCAGCATAGGGTAGCGGCATCCGATTTTCCTTAATTTGACCTTTGCTAAAACTCTCAAGTCCAGACAGCAGCAACTGTTCTGATTTTTCACCAAAACCCTCAAGTACAGCTATTTTGTGCCTAAGCGCCAATTTTTGAAGATCAGAGATAACTGTTTTGGGGTTGGTCAGTTGAAACTCTCGCGTCAAACGAAAGGCTTTTTTCGGACCCAGTCCTGGAACTAAAAGCAGCGGAAACAAGGCTGGAGAAAGCCCGTGAAAAACTTTCCCGAAATGTTTCACATTACCGTTTCTGAATAATTCATCGATGTGTGCGGCAATAGTCGGTCCGATTCCGGGAACTCCTTCAAGCTTCCCTTCATCCCACACGTCTTTCAGCTCACTGGTCAGGTGTTCCACTGAGTCGGCAGCTTTTTCGTAAGCTATGATGCGGAATCGGTTGGCATCCTTGATCAGCAGTGCTGCAGCAACATCGCGCAATAATTTTACAATTTCGCTATTTGTGAACACGTGGACGGTTTTTGATTTGCTCATAATGATTTGTGCTAGTATGATAGCTGCAAAACTGATACAATAGTATCACGCCTGAATAAAAACGTAAATTCAAAGTTGCCCGTTGACTTTTTGTCAATATATTTTTATTATGGGCTCGTGGTGTAGAGGCCTAACACGCGTCCCTGTCAAGGACGAGATCGGCGGTTCGACTCCGCTCGGGCCCGC
>DQGR01000093.1 GCA_003524845.1 Patescibacteria group bacterium | reverse complement strand
ACCGCCGCCTACGGTATCTATGCAACAACAACCGGGGCAGACGTTAATGTAGCCGTTTTGGGTCTCTCAACATCAACCGTCGGCAACAGCTTCGGTGCTTCCCTAAACGCTACAGGTGCAACAGCCGGTATCAATTATGGTGCTTTCATCAAAGCCACAAGCGGGGGGACAAATTACAGCATATACACAGGCGGCGGCTCAGCAGCCTTCAACCTTGGTGCCGCAGAAAACGTCTTAATTGACGGATCAACCAATGCCAACACAAACGCCAACGGTGCCCTATATGTCAATACAGCTTCAACCGCAACCGGGACTGCCAACTCCTTTAGCACCTATAACTCCCTAGCCAGTGTTGCCAATTTAGCCGGCACTTCAACCACCAATAACTACTATGGAATCTATGGCATAACCCAAAAATCCGGTACCGATGCCTATACAACAACCGGCGGTACTACCAATACATTCGCCAGCTACTTCACTTCCTCCAATACTTCAGGTGACACCGGCGATCTTGGAATCAAAAACACTTATGGAGGTTATTTTTCGGCAACAGGGGCAACCGCCGGAGCAACCACGGCATATGGTATCTATGCAGAAGCAACCGGAGCCGACAATAACTATGCCGGCTACTTCCCAAGCGACACCAACGATGTAGCCGTCATCCTGGCAGCCGATTTAAGCAATGATAACGAAGACGACAACCCCTATATCTTCCTCCAACAAGACGGCACGGGTACCGGAGCGATACTCGGCCTGACATCAAATACCGCCGATTTCGACTCGAGAGGCGTAGCTTACACAGGCGCCAGGACAAACGCCCTGCTTATTGGCACAGCCACAAGTAATGCGGAACTTCAGCTCGGAACCGACAATTTCGTCAGGTTGACAATCAGCGCAAGCGGCGACATCGGCATTGGCGACACTACCCCGGACGGCAAATTCGACGTAACGTCAAGCGCAACCAGCAACACCGTGGCCGTTGTCATCGACCAGGACGACACCGACCAAATCGCCCTGGACATTAACGCCTCAAATATTTCGGCAAACGTTTTGGATATAACTGCAGACTCGGTAACCACCGCATCTGCCGCCGCAATCTCGGCAGACGCCTTAACAACCGGCACCGCCGTTGACATCACCTCAACCTCAACTGCCGGTGGTGCTTCCGGTTCATCTTACCTTCTCAAGCTCACCCGCTCCGGGGCCAACGCCAACACTGCCCACAACGCTTATGGCCTCTATAGTACCGTTACCAACACCAACGGCACATCGGGTACCAATATAGCCGCCTACCTCTCTGCATCAAACGCCACCGGCACAATCACTAACTACTCTATTTATGGAGCCGCAGGCAATGCTACCTTCGGGTTCGGCGCAAGCGAACGCTTTTATATAGACGGCTCATCAACCAACAACGACACCAACACATCAGGAGTCCTGGACATCGACGTCGTTTCCAACCAAGACCTTCACAAAGGGATCGCCCTTACTTATGTCAGCGACTCGACAGCCACAACAACCCAGTACGGCCACTATAATCTCTTTACAAATAGCCAGGCCCTTGGCAATGTCCAGCCTACCTATATAGGTATATACCAGGAGCTTAACAAAACCGGGGCAGACACTACGGCAGACGGCAATACAATCAAGGCCTATGGTGTCTACTCACTTACAACAAATTCCGACAACTCAGTAGCTGCTTCTGGGACAAGAATAGTTGCAGCCGGATACTTTGACGCACAGGGCGACGACAACGGGACAAGCAACGCAGCCTATGGAGTTTACGCCGCTTCCAGCGGTTCGGACATCGGCTACGGAATCTACGCCTCCGCAACCGGTGGCTCCGCCGCCCGCGCCGGTTACTTTGTGGGGGCCGTAGAAATAACAGGCGGCAATCTTACCCTCGCAGGCGACGTTGCCGTTAACGGCGACGACATCACATCAGACGGCAACTTAACCGTCAACGCCACTGGCTACACCAGAATCGGCGACACCGGAACGCCGGGTACCGCATCCGGCGACGATGACCTATATATAGAAGGGGACCTGGAAGTAGATGCCACTGCAAACTTTGATGGTACATCTACATTCAACTCGGACGTCGATTTCTCCTTCGCAGGCACGGAAGATTTTAATATAACCACCACCAGCACCGGCACGGCAGGCGTATTGGATCTCAATGTCACCTCCTTAACCCACGATAACCGCGGTATCGACGTTTCATACACTTCAACCGCAACAGGCGCAGCAACAACCGTTGCCCAGTACGGTATCTACAATAGCTTTAGCAACACGCTGGCTGTTACCGCCACCTCTCCTACCTTTGACCTCTATGGGCAGTACAACACCGTCACCAAATCCGGTGCCGATAATTTAACAATAGATGGTACATTTAACATCATCGGCATCAAGAGCGTCGCTCTCAACAATTCAACAGAAGCAGGGGCAACAGGTGTCAGGAACACCTATGGTGGTATTTTTGGGGCAACCGGAGCAGCCGGCGGGACAACTAAGGCTTACGGCATCTATGCGCAAGGTTCAGGTGCCGACACTAACTGGGCCGGTTACTTTGCCGGCGATCTGCAGACTTCCGCCAACTTCTACACGGGTGTCAACAACACCGGCGCCGGTGGAACGGACGGCTCAATTACCCTTTACTCCTCCGGCGCCGGCATAACAGATGCCTCAATCACCACCGACTCAACCGGAGCCCTTACTATACAAGGCCCCGCGGGCGACATCACAATCGGCGCGGTAGGCGCCGCCAGCAATATAATCTTCCAGGATTCTTCCTACATCGGCACAGTTACGGGCGAAACCCTAAGCTTCGGTGACGGCTCGGCCGCTACGGATTACAAATTTAATCTGACGGCAACCGATAACGTTACTATCGACGGCTTTACAACCGCCAGCACCCAAGGAGGCGGCCTGCTCTATGTCAATGGCGGCTCGACATCAGGTGTAGGCCCCAGCGCCATTCAAATAGCCTTCACCTCCCAAAGCACCCTTTCCCTTGGAACTGCCTACGGTATTTCAAATGTGGTAACTAATGGCAATAGTACAAACTCCAATCTGCTTTACGGACAATATACAGTTGTCACTGATTCAGTTTCACTTGGCAACACAGACTTCGGTTATTCCGTCTACGGCAATATTACAGGTGATGTTGCTGCGCAAAAAGACACATACGGCTTTTACGGGAATATCACAAACACAAACACTACAACCAGCCAAGGAACCAGGAACACCTACGGTGGCTACCTAACCGTAACAGGCTCAACGAACGGCACCGCTAATGCTTACGGCATCTACGCAACAGCCGCCTCGGCGGACAACAACTATGGAATCTTCTCAACAGTTGCCACTGCCGCCGGCAACTACGCCCTCTACACTACGGCCGGTAATATCAAAAATATCCTGGGCGCAACCGATAATGTCACAATCGACGGCTCGACAACCGCCCAAACCACTACCACCAACACCGGTGTTTTAAGTATCCTCGCCAGATTAGCGGAAGGCGGAACCGGAACAGCACCTTCGGCATTGAAAATAACCTCAACCGGAGTAGATTCCGACGGGCCAAGCTTCAGGCAATACGGTATCTCTAACACTTTCTCAACCAGTACCACCTTAGTCGATTCAGCCGACATGCACCTTTATGGAATTTACTCTACCACCGCAAAAAGCGGCGCAGACGCCGTAAATTCCACACCAACAACCAATGAAGTTTTTGGGGCATTTGTAACCGCCAGCGACACATCAACCGGGGACAACGCCAATAATATAAGGAAAACCTTTGGGGGTTATTTTACCGCAACAGGTGCTACCGCCGGTGACACCAGAGCCTACGGCGTCTTCGCCACAAGCACCAACGCAGATTATGGCTTCGGCATCTACGCATCAGCGGCCTCAGCTGGAACCAACAACTATGGAATCTTCTCAACAGTCACGACCAATGCCGCCAACTACGCACTGTATACATCGGCCGGCAATATCAAAAATGTCCTGGGCGCGACCGATAATGTCACAATCGACGGCTCAACGACCGCCAATACAAACTCAATTGGCACACTGTATGTCAATACCGCATCAAGTTCAAGTTCAGGCACCATTGGTATATTAAGCGATTACACCTCGATTAACACCGGTACTACTATTCAGGGTGCCATCAAAGGGACAATGGCAAGCAGTGTCACTCTTGTGGGCACAAGCACAATAACCTCCTTAAGCGGAATAATTGTAAGCGCCACAAAAAGCGGTGCGGACAACTACACAAGCACAGGCGGCGAGACAAGAGTCTTTGGGATCTATGGAACAGTCTTAAATAACAGCACCGATTCAGGCGCCGCCGGCACCAGAAATACCTACGGCGGTTACTTTACTGCACAAGGGGCAACGGCTGGAACAACTACTTCCTATGGCATCTATGTTTCGGCATCAGCCTCCGACAACAATTACCCCATCTACTCGGCTGTAGCCTTTCCAACCGCAAATACCGCCGGACTTTGTTGGGACGGTTCGGGTGCTACGGCAGTTTATGATTGTTCCAGCGCACCGGGCGACCTGGCAGAAAATTTCGGCACTCAGGATACAACTATTGAAGCAGGGGACGTAGTTGTAGCAAGCGGTGAGGCATATGAGGCAACGGGCCCCCGGGACGGCAGCTTCTCAACCAAAGCATTCGTGCAAAAATCCCAACAGCCATACCAGTTGCCATTGGGGGTAATATCTACTTCACCGAATTTATTATTTGGGGACGACGACCTGTTTTCGCCATCTGAAAATCCAAAGCCTGTTTCACTTTCCGGCCGGGTGCCGGTTAAGGTAAACGGAGAAAATGGCCCAATTAGCGTCGGTGACCTACTGGCTACTTCCTCTACTCCGGGTGTTGCCATGCGGGCAGACCCGGCAGAAGGCCATACCATAGGCGTTGCCCTCTCAAGCTTCCCGGGACCTGGCCAGGGTAAAGTGATTATGCTTGTTGAAACCGCAACCCGCTACAATTTGGCCCAATCACTGCAAAACGTGGACATTTCGGCCAGCTCGTTTAGCACCACTTCCGGCTTAACGGCAATCGATAACAGCGGCAACATTACAACCGCAGGCACCTTAAGCGCATCGGCCGGCAACTTCACCGTTGATGCATTTGGCAATACAGCAACTGCCGGTACGTTATCAGTTTCGGGTGGACAGTTCACAGTTGACAATTCGGGCAATGTTAATGCCCAATCATTAGACCTAACAGGCGACGCAACAATCGGCGGCAATTTAGTTGTCGGTGGACAGTTATCAGTTAACAGTATCCAGGCACCAAGCGGCCAATCCCTAACTCTTGCTCTTTCCGACTCTTCCGGGCTAAGCGCCCTGAAAATTACCGACTCCGTGGACAGTGAACTGTTAACCCTAAACAGCTCCGGCACTCTTACTCTTTCCGCCGCCGGAGCTTCCCTAAATATTACAAATGGATATCTATGTGTTAACAACAACGGCAGCTGTGCAATCGCCAACCCGCAAAATGGCACAATCTACGCCGATGCCTTCGACACAGGCAATACTGCCGATCTGGCCGAAAAGTTTGCAACCACTGACGACACTGTCGGGCCGGGAGATATCGTAGCAGTTGATATAAACAACAGGGAAAGCCTGGTTAAATCTACTTCTCCTTATCAGAAAACACTATTGGGGATAGTATCGACAGCACCTGGAGTCACCCTGAATTCGCAGCAAATAAACGGCCAGCCATTAGCTTTAGCCGGACGAGTCCCGGCCAAAGTATCAACCGAAAACGGCCCGATCAAAGCCGGAGACCCGATAACCTCATCATCAACGCCGGGTGTGGGTATGAAGGCAACCCAAGCCGGACGAATAATAGGTATTGCATTGGAAGACTTTAATCCAACATCTACAAATCTAGGATCTATAATCTTATTTGTAGAGCCCGGCTGGTACCTAGGCTCAGCCCTTGCCGATAACGGCTCAATGAGTTCAGAGTTCACGGTTGACAGTTCACAGTCAGCTTCTGTCAACTGTCAACTGTCAACTGTCAACTGTTCTGTTAATCCCGACGGCACTTTATCCTCCGAAGCCATGGCTCCCGATGAACGATCAACCATGAACGATGAACAAATAAGAAATCTCATCGCCACCGAAGTTCAAAGGCAAGTCGGCCAGCTCCTGGCCAGTTCCCAAGCCCAAATTCTCGGTTCGCAAGTCGCCGCTCCGGTTCCTGCTCCTACCGATGGTACCGATTCTACCGGCCTTACCGACTCACCGACATACCTACCCACCGACCCACCGGGCGAAGCCTCCGCTTCCGCCGAAGCCACTCAATCCGCCGCCTGCCTGCCACAAGCTGACGCTTCAGGCGGATGCGGGCAGGAATCCACAGCATCCGCAGCCATTGCCAGTGGCCAGACAATTATTGATCAAACAAACACCACTCTGGATAAATTGAATGCTCTACTTTCCACTACTCACTTATCACTTGACACTCTGAGTGTTTCTGGAAACACTCAGCTCGCCCAAACCCAGGTTGCGGGAACATTCAGCCAGGATGGCACTTTCATAATCGACTACGGCCGTCAGCTAAACGTCCTCGGCTCTGCTTTATACCTCCAGAATGATTCTTTTGCGGGAGACTGTTCACTGTCCACTGATCACTGTTCACTCGTCGACATCGGAAACGGCAAGTTTACGTTCGACAAACGCGGCAACCTTAATGTCACAGGCACCTTAACTGCCGAAAAAGTAGAGACCAAGAGTATAACCATAGACGCCTCCGACCCCAACGCCAAAACTGTCGGATCAAGCCAACTGCCGGCAAACCAGCGCCTGGTTACTATCTTTACCTCTGCTCTCGAACCAAACGCCAAGATCCTGATAACCCCGACAACCCCAACCGGCGGCCGCCAGCTGTATGTTTCGGCCAAATCCGACTTCGAAGGCTTTACGGTCGCAATCGACAGCGCCGCCCCAACTCCAGCCCCGATCACGTTCGACTGGCTAATTGTCAACACCAAGCAAATTAGCAGCGCCCAGTAAAGGTCAGGCCTTAACCCGAGCCGATTATAAGCAGAAGACCTGACCTTAGAGTGGACTGCCTGGCCTTGCCTAGCGCAAACTAAATTTGGAATTAGGAATTAGAATTTATTAAGTGAAACCATTAGACCTTCTCTACTTTTACCGCCTCTTAAACTGGAAACACAAAATTTCCAGCATTCGCCCTTTGGGCTTTGCCGTCTTCGGCTACATCTGGGCCGGCAAATTCGAGGCCATTCCTCTTATCGCAAACACCATTGCCGTTTTTGGTGCCATCCTTTTCTGGTTTTCCATAAACGACTATTCCGACCTAAATTCTCCCAAAGAAGAAAGCTTTATGAAAACACTCATAAAAACCGGCAAACTAACCCGCGAAAGGGCCCTCACACTCTGCCTTCTGCCGCTTATACTAACCCCTATTGTCATCTTTACAAGCTCAAAGCCCGCAATTCTAATCTTCACAGTCATCTTATTCTTGAATTTTTTCTATTCTGCCGGCCCTTTGCGCCTAAAAAGCCACAAATACCTTTGGGTGGCTGAGGCAGTATTGGCCGCACCGCTTCTTTTTTTGGAAAGTTACATAATCCGGGGCAGCATATCGACATTACCGATTTTAATGGCCGTTATACTTGCACTTTTCTACTTTTACACTGGAATAATCCACATCCTGGAAGATTTCCAAACCGGTGAAAAAGTCCAAAAAATCCCCCAGCCTCTAGCCCTAAAATTACTAAAGGTTATGCCGCTAATATCACTTATTGTCTCCCTGGTTTTTTCCCCCTTTTTTCCCATTTTTCTAATAACAGCCTTTTTTTCCATAATTAGGATAATATCCCTCAAAAACTTCAAACCGGACCAAGTCCAAAAAACCAGACGCAACCTGTTTTCGCCCCAACTTTCCCTTTACGAATTCGCCGCGTATGCACTAATTGCAATAACCGGCCAAGGCTAAAGTGAGGAAATTTGAAATTTCTAATTTACAATTTAAAATGAATTATAAATTTTAAAAATTTAAACATTAAAAATTGATTTCAAATTAAAAACTTTAAATTAAAAATTACTGCATGCCTTGTTTTTGAACCAAAATTGTATAAAATAGAAAAGATCAATCTAATTTGCATTTCCGAAGGAAACGTTTTCAATTTAGAATTTACAATTTTAAATGAATTTTAAATATCATAATGTTTAAAAATTAAAGAATTTAGATTTTGACTTAAAATTTCAAATTGAAAATTAAAAATTAATTATGTATATTCCCCTAAAAACCCTCTTTAAGGAAGCCGCCCTAACCCTTTTTATCCCCCATAAGACCTTTAAACGGATTCCCCAAAACCCGCGCCTAAACTACCGCCAAATTATCCCCCTGCTTTTTTTCTCGGGCTTTGTTTTTGCGGCCCTGCACCTTATCTCTCTCCACGCCAGGCTTGCCTTTATAACGGCAAGGACCGACTACGGCATAATAATCGGGGTCCCGTTCCTGTCTGTCATCATATGGATACTGGGTTCCTTTACTTTTTATTACATCGGTAGGATTTTTAGAAAAAACATCCCCTTAAAAAGGGTCGAAGTTGCCGCCTTTTACATGTGGTTTGCCTGGTTTATAATGCCCACCTTCGACCTGCTTCACCCGCTTTTGGGGATCCCGTTCCGCCTGGCAGCTCTTGGGGGCGCGCAGGTGCATTTTTCCTGGTTTTTTATCTTCCCGGCCTTAGCAGTTGAGTCTTTTTTCCTCCTAAAAAAACTCTTTAGGCTGTCCGGCAAAAAAACCTTATTCGCCATGGTTATCGCCGTATCTTTACCTTTTATAAGCCGCTTTATCCTTGAACAAATACCGCATTTTACATACCAGGCCCTCTCCCCGCACCTGCCAAATGTTTTTTCGAGTGACTTTCATATTATTATTGCGCCTGCATTTTTCGGGCTCGTTTTCTCCCTTTGGATGGCCCAAAAAGGCAAGTACGGCATCCTTAAATCGCTCGGCCAAACTGCCTTAATTTGCCTGCTTTTGTTTACAACTTCAACCTCGTTAGTACTGTTTGCGCCTTTCCCAGCAATTCCCCAAAAACCGACAGACAGCGCTACAGTTATAAACAATACTATTGCCGGCACATCCCGCTTCACCCATTCATTCACCTTTGGTGACACCACCGACCGTGAAACCGGCACGCAGGCTTACACAGGCACCACAGCTAACCAGTGGTGGGACACAAATTATACGGGTATCACCTTTGACTTCACGCCTGCAAACCAAACGATCATCGATGTTATAATTCGGGTCCATACAACAGCCACCGGTACAAACACTGACCCCAACGCTCCTCCTAAAATGCAGGGGTGCTATTCCCCTAATAGCGGCACTAATTGGTATTGCAGCGACTGGACAGTCAATATCGCCACAAGTACCACCTATGATTTCACCATTAGCCCCTCAGACACTATGTACTGCTTCACATCAACCGTTCCCTGTGACACGTTTACTAAGGGTACGGATGGTAATGCAACAAGTGGCATTGGTTCATCGGTCGACGTTAATACTTACTGGAGCAACCTTATTTCGCAAATGGGTACAGGCTCAACCAATCAGGCCCGTGTCCACGCCTTAACCAATTCCGATGGTGCAGCGACTCCTACATACGACGATGTCCGGTTTGACGAGGTCTATCTTATTGTCGACTACCAGACAAAAGTGACAGGAAGGGACTGGCGCTGGTATCAAAACACAAACGCCCTTCAGCCGGATACCGCTCTGGCAGCTGTAAATACTGCCCCGACCACTGTCCACCGCAACGATGTTGTCAGGTTAAGGATGGTGCTGAAATCCGAAACCAGCGGCACACTTACGGCATCAGATGAATCATTCAAACTTCAATACGCCCAGATGGCTGGCGCAGATTGTGCCGGCGGCGACGAAACCTGGACGGATGTCGGGGCGCCCACAGGCGTTACTGCCTGGCGCGGCTACGTCAATGCCTCAGTCACGGACGGATGGACCATTGCCGACCATGGCGGCTCTTCACTCCTGAGTGCAACTACTACGGAAAGCTATGAGGATTCAAACAATTCGGCAAACAACCCTGCAGAAATAACTATTAACAATACTGGGGAGTGGGATTGGGTTATCCAAAATTACCTGGCATCTTATAGCACCTCCTACTGTTTTCGGATGACCGCCACAAGAGGCACCAATAATGGTGCTCCTTATGATGCCAGCTACACACCTAAACTGACTACCTTTAACGAAACTTACACAAACCTCAAGGGCAAAATCAACCTCAAAGGCAAAATTAACCTCCGCTAAATCGCGCCGATAACTATATCAAAACCCCCTCTTTCCACATCCCATTTCGTGCCTCAAGGGCAGGCCTTGGAGGCTAAAAGTGGCAAGTTAGCAAAATAACGAAGGTCCGGCTAGCATAAGGGCAGGCCTTTGTGCAACAAGTCCCCTGGTTAAGGCCTGCCCTTAATCCTGATTGACAGTTCCCATCCATTTTCTTAAACTAAGCCCTGCATGCGAAACCTTGCAATTCTAATAGTCGGTCTTATTTTTATTCTTGGATTAATTATTTTCTTCTCGCTAAAATCCAATCCCCGCCAAAACATTTTTAACCCCTCGCCTACCCCCAAAAACCTGTCCGGCACAAACCCTGCAAATCAAAATCAAACCGGCAGCCAGCAATCGGAATCCGAATTCCCCTTTCCGGTTCTGGAAAAAAGTCAGATTAAAGGCAAGCAGGTAAGAATTTCAACCCAAAAAGGCGATATCGTCTTCACTCTTCTGGAAGAAGCGCCTTTTTCCGGCTCTAACTTTATTTACCTTACCGAGAAGGGCTTCTATAACGGTTTAACCTTCCATAAAAGAACGGAAACCACAATAGAAGGCGGAGACCCCAATGGAAACGGGACAGGCGGGCCTGGGTACACTTATCGCGACGAGCCGGTTATTGCCAACTACGAAAGGGGCGTCGTTGCCATGTCCAATGCAGGCCCCAATACCAACGGCAGCCAGTTTTTTATCATGCTTACAAATGTTCCAGACCACGCACGAACTTATGATATCTTCGGGTATGTAACAGAAGGCATGGACGTGGTCGACCAGATCCAGCCCGGCGACAGAATGACCAAAGTCACCATCGAATAGCTACCACTCTCAATCAAACCTTATCAAAGGAAAAAGGTCAGGCCTTAACCAGGGCCAATTCTAAGCAGAAGGCCTAACCTTGCCTAATGCAAACTAGTGGCTAGTCGCTAATTTCAAGGGCAGGCCTTGGAGGCTAAAAGTGGCAAGTTAGCACTTGACTTAACGATCTTTTGACTGTTAACTTTACCTGTCAACTGTTAACAGCCATGAGCTCTAGCCTTCCACAATCAAACTTCATTCAGGGTGGTTTCTACCACATTTTCAACCGAGGCATAAGAAAGCAAAACCTTTTTTTGGACGAAAGGGATTATAAAAGGTATCTCGACAGGATGCGCGAATACAAAGACAAACATAATGTATCCATACTCGCCTACTGCCTTATGCCAAACCATATCCACCTTTTGATAAGACAAAACGGCCCCCAGCCGGCGAGTGCTTTTGTTCAACGCCTCCACACTGCCTACACAATGTATTTCAATAAGAAATACGACCTAATCGGCCATCCATTCCAGGGGCGCTTTAAAACCAAGATGGTAGGAAAAGACGAATATCTCATGCACCTTTCCCGCTATATTCATCTAAACCCAAAAAAACTTGTCGCCAAAATACCCTCTTATAAATGGAGCAGTTACCCGGCGTATATTGGGGAAACCGAAAACGATCTGGCGGACACCAAATTCATTCTGGAAATGTTTAAGACCAAAAACGGAAAGTTGGAAGATGCCAGGTACTCATATAAAGATTTCGTCAAACAACAAGACGAATTTTTCGACAACATCCAAAACCTAATCTTCCCCCACGAAAGTTAAACCAAAACCAGATCCGCCCAACCCTATAACATTTCCCCTTATTCGTTACAAGGGCAGGCCTTGGAGGCTAAAATGGCTAAGTTAGAAATTGGTGCTTGACAAAAAAAGTTGCTTAATCTTATATGGTTATATAGTTTAAAAATGAAAGAAAATTTCTTAAAGCTTTCGCAGTCCATAATCTTTTCGCTGGTTGTAGGAGCAGCTTTTCTTACACCTCTCTTTTTCCTGCCGACAACCTCTGAATTTTTTGAATTCAACAAATATACCGCCCTTCTTGTAATTACAATTGCCTCCTTTATCATTTGGTCGGTTAAGATGGTCTTTGAAAGAAGGGTCGTTTTTACAAGAACCCCCCTGGACATCCCGATACTTGTACTTCTTGCAGTTTTCTTTATAGCCGCCTACTCCTCTATTGACCAATTTATTTCGTTTTATGGGGGCCAGGGCAGAATCTGGCCAAGCTTTATACCACTATTTGTAATTGCCGCGTTTTACTTCGTGACAGTCTCAACTCTAAAAACAAAGAGGCAGGTTAATACCGTCCTGTGGACTCTGGTCGGCGCAACAGTAATAGGAGCCTTAATCGCCATCACCTCCTACTTTGGGGCCTTCCTGCCATTCGATTTTGCCCACATCCGCTCCTTTAACCCGCTTGGCATTATCAACCGACTGGCGCTTTTGGAAGCACTGGTAATCCCAATTGCCGCTTCTTGGGCTATCTATGAAAAAGACCAAATTATACGGGTTATTGCAACTGTTTCAACCTTAATCCTTGCCTTCTCCTTTATATTAATAAACGATCTCCCCGCCTACATCGGCCTTGCAGTCGCCCTAGTTTTCCTAACCGTCGGCACACTGCGGGTCAAGCTGACCAAAACCCAGCAAGGCCACGCCGCCATCCTGGCGGTATTTGTGATCCTCTTTTTAGTTATCCGCTTCGTACCCCAAGTTGCCCAGGGGACGCTGTACCAATGGATATTAAATAAAGACCAGGGGGTCACCGAACAACAGCAAATTGACACGCCCAAAGAACAGCTCGTCCCGGCTTCAGCCGCCTGGGACATCGCCGCCCAGGCAATCGGCAAAAAACCGCTTTTCGGGACAGGCCCCGGCACCTACCAATTTGTTTACACCCAGCTTAAACCCCGCGCGATAAACGGTACCCCAAATTGGGCAGTCCGTTTCGACAAGTCATCTTCCGACTTCACCGATATAATCGCCACAACCGGAGTATTCGGGGTCCTTGCCTACATCCTGCTCCTGGTCGTTATCCTAAGATTTATCTGGTCTCTTATCTTCAAAAGCCAGCACACTTTGGTCTACCTGCCGGTTGCAGCTGCCATTCTTGGGTATGTCATTGCCAGCTTCTTCACAGTCTCTTCGTTTGCCACATTCGCATCATTTTTCCTGGTCCTGGCAATGTTAGGTGCGCTTGCCAAAGCAACCAGTGAAGACTACGTATTTGAAGTAACACTGGAACTGGCAGCTTTAAAGAACAGGTTTTCCTGGTTCCCGATTGCAGCACCCGGAGCCGGCGAGTCGCTTTTAAAAACGGAAACAGGCGCAAAAGGCGCCAAGTCGCAAATCCTCCCGGCACTTTTCGGAATCATTGTTGTTATCCTTTCTTTTTTAAGCCTGGCCTACCAGGTCAGCGCCTACCGCGGCGAGTACAATTACCGTCAATCACTCTTGGCAGCCCAATCCAATAATGGAAACCGTACCGTCCAGTTCCAGCAAAGCGCAATCGGGGCAAACCCCAGAATCGACACTTACCACCGCGCCCTGTCCCAGACAACCCTTAATGCGGCAATCAACCTGAGCCAGCAGAAAGATTTAAACGACAACCAAAAACAGCTACTAGGACAACTGGCCCAGGTCGCAATCGACCAGGGTAAAGCCGCCTCCGGCTACCAAATCCTTCCCTTAAAACTTCCGGGTATCTCAGCCGCTAACGTTGCCAACTGGGAAACTCTGGCTGCCGTCTACCAAGCCCTAATCGGTGCCGTCCAGGGCGCCGATGTCCATGCCACAAATACCTTAGCTCAAGCCGTATCACTCGACCCGCAAAACCCCATTTTGCACAACAGGCTGGGTGTCCTTTACCAAAGGCTTGGAAATACCGATCTTGCCCAAAGAAAGTTTGAAGATGCCGTCATCACTAAAGGTGACTACGGCCCGGCCCACTACAATCTGGCAAACGTATTGATAGACAAAAAAGGCAGTGTCCCTGCAATAGTCAATGAACTTTCCCTGGCCAAGCAGTTCCTGCCTGCAGACGACCCGGCACTCGAAGACATAAACAAGAAACTGGACGATTTCAACAAACAGTTAAGGGATCTTCAAGACCAGCAAGCAAAGCAGCAACAGCAGGGTCAACCAACGGCAAGCCCATCACCATCCGCCTCACCAAGCCCATCGGCTTCCCCATCACCAAGCGCCTCACCAACCCAAAGGCCAAGCTTCTAAAATTTAGATTTTAGACAATAGATGAAAGATAACTACGTGGTAAGTCAAGCCTTTAAGTTTTCCTAGCCACTAGCAACTAGTCGCTAGCCACTAGTTTAAGGCCTGACCTTATCTTAGTTTTAGAGTTTTTTAGAAATTGCCTTGACAAGCTCACCTATACCTTCACTCGTCTCAGCCGATATCAAATAAACTTTCTTCCTCCCGGCGGAAAACGCGCTTTTTATCTTATCGATAACCTGGACACTAACCAGATCAATTTTATTAACAGCAATAATCTCCCGTTTCTTGGTAAGTTCCTTAGAGTAAGCATTGAGTTCTTGCCTCACTGTCTGATAGTTGCCATGAGGATCAGAAGCTGTCGCATCCACCAAATGCACCAAAACCCGCGTCCTTTCAATGTGTCTTAAAAACAAATCCCCAAGACCCTTACCCTGGCTGGCACCCTCAATTAAACCCGGAATATCGGCGACGACAATACTGTTGCGTGAGGCTGCTCTTGAAGGAGCGCTCTCCGAGTTTTGACTCACTGGAGCATCATGGAGACTTACAACCGACCGTTGATCGCGACTGAAAGAGTGGCCTCGGGCAACAAAACCCACCCCCATCACTCCCAAATTCGGCTCCAAAGTCGTAAACGGATAATCGGCAATTTTAGGCTTTGCGGAGGTAAGCTTAGCCAGAAGTGTAGACTTCCCCGCGTTCGGCAAACCAATAAGCCCGACCTGGGCAATCAGCTTTAGCTCAAGCACCAGCTCACAAAACTCTCCTTTTTCCCCTAATTCTCCTTTAAACGGCCGTCTTCCATATTCATCTTTCATATGACAGTTTCCCCGGCCGCCTTGTCCACCGCGCGCAACCAGGATCTTATCGCCGTCATAAACAAGATCATAGACTTTAGATTCTAGATTCTGTATCTCAGTTGTATTGTTGTTGTCTATAATCTTAGATCTAGCATCTAAAATCTTGACTACCGTTCCAACAGGCACACGCACCGTAAGATCGCGGCCGTCAGCCCCCTTACGCTTCTTGGAAAGGCCATTCCCTCCATTCTCGGCCGTATACTCCTTAACAAACCTAAACGGCTCCAGCGTGTTTAAATCGTTTGTAGCCTCAAGATAAACGCTTCCACCTAAACCACCATTCCCCCCGTCTGCCTTGCCCCTTCTTTTGCCTTTAATATGCTCAAAAGAACCGGACCCGCTTCCCCCATCGCCGGCTTTGACAGTTATTTTTGCATAGTCAATCATTGGTAGATTATAGATTATAGACTATAGATAATAGATTTGAAAAAACTATCTAGTTAAATATTTTCTAAGAGAGTTTAACATCTTGTTTATTTCTGTCGCTTTATCAATAAGTCCTTCATAATCTTTAGGTTTAAGATAACCTAAATCCCGCGCCAAAAGTAAATGATATTTCGTTTCTTCCAAAGATGCATATGCCGTGTTTATAAATTGTAAAAACTCCTTTGGATGCTTCCTGCTGTTACCCTCAACAATGTTTGCGGCAACAGAGGATGCTGACCTGCAAATTTGGTCAGCTAACCTGTATTTCTCGTAAGAAGGAAAGTCTTTTGAAGCTTTGTAAATACCAAGAACCAACTCGTGGGATTTTTGCCAAACTATTAAATCTTCAAAATTATTCGCCATCAACAATCTATAATCTAAAATCTATCATCTAGAGTCTAAATGCTCCAACCCTTGCTTTGCCAAATCCAAATTCGGGTCTATTGTAAGCGCCTTTTGGTAATTTTCCCGCGCTTCGGAAAGATTCCCCAAGGATGCCAAGCAGGAAGCGTAGTTATTGTAACCGATTGCTTTTTGCTCGATCTTTAAAACATCTCTAAAAACCCTTGCGCAGCCCTCAAAATTACCAAGATTAAAAAGTCCGTTTCCTAAATCGGAAAGGCGCTCGGCATCCTTTTGCCCCAAAAGCTGCTCTTCCTGTCCCCAAAGGTCCCTCACCTTAGAAACCAAGTCAATTTCGGCCTTAACGCTACTGTTTCCCGGCTTAATCTTATCGCTTTTTTCAAGAAGCCCAATTGCTTTATCCCACTGCCCGTACTTGGCCGCCAAAACTCCGGTTGAATTATA
Organism: Patescibacteria group bacterium; assembly: GCA_003524845.1. Taxonomy (GTDB): domain Bacteria; phylum Patescibacteriota; class Microgenomatia; order UBA10105; family UBA10105; genus UBA10118. The sequence goes on along the minus strand of DQGR01000093.1, from coordinate 2,118 downwards.
AGAAACGGCGTAAAGCATCGTGTCCATTTGCTGCTGCTTAAAGTGGAAATCATTGTAAAGGACAGTCCCGTTGCGAAGACCCTCCAAAAGCCCCACAATCTTATCCAGATCCGGTTTTTCCTGGGGATTTCTAACCACCCTCCACCATAAACCATAGGGAACTTTGTACTGGCCCAAATACCTAAAAAACCCTTCTTCAAATGAACCTTGTAAGATATAAATATCCCGCCCGGGATTTCTGGCTATGACAGATAATATGTAATTCTCGGCGTTTCCAATTTCGTTTGTTCCCCGCACTTTGGCAACAAAATCTTCGTCGACCTTGCCCGAAAAAAGCTCCGGATGATAACCTTCGTTGTCGCGGTTATATTCATTCGGAAAATATAGAAGCGTCACACCATCAAATTTTCCGTCAATTTTCTGCTCGTATAACCCGCCGAAATAAAACACGTGGGAAACCGTAATGCCAATGCTACCGGAAGGCAGCTGTTCCATAGCATCAAGAACCATATTTTTAGAAAAATAGTTCCCTGAAAGATTGTGCGATTTAAAGCTGGAAAGAAGATACACTGCAACTATCGCCGAGAGCAATAAATTTACATACATCGTCTCCCCGTCAAAAAACCAGTCGACAAACTTCTGCGTCGCCATCCCGACAAGTATCAATACCGGTATATATGAAACCAGATAAAATTTATTGATTTGAAACGGGTTGCCTGCACCCAGAGGGTCTATTGTCGAAAGCAAAAACAACTGAACCAGAACAATCATAAGCCAGCTTGAAACCAAAAGAATGACCCTCTTGTCCTTCCAAAGCCCTTCCTTTACTAAACCCAGAGGGACCAAAATCGGCAGAACTACACCGAACCCGATAACAATGCCTTGAAGATAAACATAAATATGTTTGAAATATTTAATTAAGGAAAACGTCAAAACAGGGTTTTTAATAAGGAAAATCGACCCGAATTCCTGGCGCCTTACATAATACAAATAGCCGGCAATTCCCTTTGCATGTCCCCAGTTGATAACCGGATCCTGCTGCATCCTCACAAACATCATCACCTGGCCGACAAACCCCAGTGCGAAAAAAATTGCCCAGACAACCAAGTCACCGAACCTAAAACCCGACCATCTGAAATTCCAAACCTGATTTATCAGATTTGTTCGGCTATTTTGCCTCTCTTCTGAGGCTATAATAAGTGAGGAAAAATACCACGCGAAAAGCGGTGCCAGCATCACCGTAATATAAAAATGGGAAGCAGAAAACCCTAAAGCCAAAAACGCCCAAAATGGTTTTTTAGTGAAAACAAACAGAAAAGAAAGTGCAACCAGAAATGTTGCAAAACTAAAGACATCCGCCGAAATCGAATATTCCCAAAAGGCCGCAGAAACAGCAAGCATCAAGGAAATTAAAAGCGCGACCGGATACTTAACCTGCACCTTAACAAGCGTTAAAAACAAAACCAGTACGGTGCCTGAAGCGTACAATGCCGAAAGTAAATTTGCTTTATATATCAACTGTCCCCAGGGAAAAACTGTCGTAAATACTTTGCCCAAAAACACATAAAACCCAAACCCCGGCGGATGACACATACCCCAATAATGCATGCAAAGAGTAAATTCGGCACTGTCAACAGGGATATAAGTTGGGGATAAAGTTTTAAGGTAAAGCCCGAGCGGCAGTATAAAAGCAAGCGCTCCAAACAAATACGGCAGATACTTCTTCATTAGTAGAAAGTANNATGGTAGATGTTAGATAGCGGAGAGTAAGCGATTGAAAATCTGTGACCTCAAATCCGATAATTATCTATAGTCTATAATCTTTAGTCTAATATCTAACCTAGCGCCCTAAAAAGCTGTAGGGGTTGAGGTGGACTCCCTCTTTTATAATCTCAAAATGCAGATGCGTCCCTGTTGACCTTCCCGTTGANNGAAACGTAAATTGCCGACATATGGGCGTACAAAGTACGATAACCGTTTCCATGGTCTAAAATCACACGGTTTCCATAACCCGAGGCATCAGGCCACCCGGCAACAACCACAGTCCCGGAATCAGAAGCGTGAATCGGCCCGCCGCCAAGATTCGATATATCCAAAGCCGGATGGTACCAGGCAAAG
>DQGR01000054.1 GCA_003524845.1 Patescibacteria group bacterium | reverse complement strand
GGTTTTGCGATTTTTCTAACTTCGCGCAATCAGGCAGAACCTCCGCCATTCGGCGGTTTCCGCACTTGTGCTGCTTAGCAAGAAAAATTACGCAAAACATTTCAAAGGCATTTAAATTAATATGCCAAGCACGAAGCCGCAGACGGTTGCTGACATTCTCAAAAAATTTAATCCTTTGGAAGATAAATACATCAGTCGGGAGTTTCAGGCATATGGGATTTATCTTTCTGAAGAGTTGGGAGACTACAAACACCGCGCCCTCTATATCCGCCTCGCTAAAACAATCCCGCGGGCGATCCTTGAAAAAGCCCTTAATTTCGTCAAAGCCAGTAACGCCCGATCAAAAGCCAGATTATTTATGTGGAAGTTGAAGGAGTTACGAACAACAGTGAAATGATATGAAATCCGTTCATCTCATCATTTCCGGCCAGGTTCAGGGAGTCGGGTTTCGCAGCTGGATGAAACATCAGGCTGACATTTTAAAACTTACCGGTTGGGTGAAGAATCGCCCTGATGGAGCAGTAGAAGCGATTGTTTCTGGTCAGGAATCAAGTGTAAACAAATTAGTTACAGTCTGTCGTGAAGGGGCGCCGGGAAGTGTGGTGAACTCTCTAACAGTTGCTAGTATATCGAATAAAGAATGCTTTTCAGAATTTTTTTAAAATAGTTTTTTTGTCATTTTGACGATCATAGAGGGTGGTAACTAGAAGTAGCCTGTGATAGCATAAAGTCATGCGCATACAAAAACTTGCAGCTTACGAGTACTTACTTGCAGGCGCCTATTTAGTGGTTACCAGTATTGTTAAGTGGAGGTTGAGTCCTGACTTATGGATTCTATTTTATTTCGCCGGTGGTATGATTGGTCTCCATTTGCTTGACTTACTCGAGCAGTTTTTATCCAAACAACCAAGTATGAGTGCAGTGCCGCTGCGGACTCATTCACCACTCAGAAGCTCATTTGTCCAACTCCTGCTCGTTCCAATAACTTTTTTTGTAATTACTTCGACTAATTCTTTGATTGGGGCAGGGATGGTGCTGATGCTTAACTTCCATTTTTTATATTTGCAGCATGAGGAACGACAACAGGGAGGCAATCTTACTTTGTGGCTCCGGAACATATTTGATCCGGTTGACGCAAGAACGGTGAATTGGTATTTGTATGGGATGACCGGAATTTTTCTGGCCGAAAGTATTATTTTTATGCTGATTGTATGGACCAGGTAAATTTTCGAATTCGTAATCGATTACGGGAACTCGGGTTAAAACCTACGTCAAGCGAGGAAATTGAAACGCTCGGGTTGGAGCTGACGATTTGCCAGTTTATTGTAGTGGTTTTGTCGCTTATCTCCATAGTTTTTCTGTTTGTACCCTTATTTTTCCTGCGCAATACCCAGTTCATGATCATTTTTTTCACCGCCAGCGTCATTTTTCTGGCTTTTGGCATCTGGTTCTGGACGAATAAGGCAGATATTTGCGAGCACCCTGAGATATATGACCACTGAGGAACTGACCGCAATTCTGACCCACGCCAAAAATATTGCGATGGTTGGCTTATCAGCTGATCCTACCCGCCCCAGCCATCAGGTAGCCAAGTACTTATTGGAACATGGGTATCGGGTTTTACCGGTTAATCCAAATTGTGCGCAAGTTTTATCTCTAGATTGTTTTAGCGACCTGATTTCTGCAAAACAAGCACTGCCAGTAGGTGAGACAATTGATATCGTGGACATTTTTCGCAAAAGTGAACTCGTAATGCCGCATGTTGAGGAGGCAATTAAGATTGGCGCCAAGGTGATTTGGATGCAGGAAGGTGTGGTTAATGAAGCTGCAGCGAAACGCGCGCGTGACGCCGGGTTGCGCGTGATTATGAACATGTGTCTCATGAAGACACATGGACATTTATTCACTGAAAATTACATTCTATGATTTCTCAATCAAGTGGGCTCTGGCAATACTTATCCCAGCCGCAACAAGCGCTGGTGGAACAGGGATATTTTTTAGTGGAAGATGTAAAAACTCATGTACCGGCATTTCGCATTTCCGACTACTCGTTTCTGGTATTTCCGTTTGCCAAAGCCTATGAAGGATTTTTAAAAAAACTGTTTCTCGATTTAGGCATTATTAAACGCTGGCAATATGAGGATGATCATTTCCGGATTGGCAAGTCACTTTCTCCTTTTATGCAAAAGCGCCTGAAACAAAATTCGGTGTATTTGCGATTGACACAGCTTACCGGAAATAGTGCGTTCGCGGATGAGCTGTGGCGGGTTTGGCGTGAGGGAAGAAATCAGATATTTCACTATTTTCCGCACAACATTAAAGCTATTACCATGGGCGAAGCGGAAACTATCATTCAGGCATTAATTGCGGCTATGGAGCACGGTGTCAACATATACTATGAATACGAAGCAAATGGGGCGCAAAAAAAATTCCAGCATGCTACACTAAACAAATATGGATAAACAGTCTGCATATTTAACTAAGCTCTACACCATCTGGGGATCGATTGTGGTTGTGTGGGCGATTTACCGGGCGAAATTTATGCTGCCTGAGGTGGTGGATGAATTTTTAGTCAAGCCGCTGGTGTTTTTGGGACCCGTCCTTTATTTTGTACTTATTTATGAAAAACGATCACTCGCGAGCATCGGCTGGCAAAGTAAAAAATTTATGCGGGACGTCTATCTGGGAATTGGATTTGCGGCGATATTTACGGTGTTGGGGGTGGTTGCCAATTTCCTCAAATATGGTACTATAAATTTAAATCCGGTGGTGCCGATTACGGGAACAACCCTTTTGATTGCGCTTATCCTCTCGATTGTGACTTCCTTGACCGAAGAAACTTTGGTCCGCGGTTTTTTGTTTTCGCGGCTGGTTGGCGCATACCGCAACCAGTTTAAAGGGCTCGTCATCTCAACTTTAATGTACCTCGTGATTTTGACGCCGATTATCCTCACGCGGCTGCAGTTGACACCACAGTCACTCATGATACTATTAGTTTCAAATATTATTATGTCTGCCGCCAACTCGATGATTTATTATGAAACCAGGTCAATTGCCCTGCCGGTGTTTATCCATGCATTTTGGAACATGTCGGCTGTGTTATACCTCTAGTCATTTGACTATTTCATGGTTGTAACCGAAGTTTCTCCCCCTCAAAATTTACCCGAATCAAGAATAGAAAATGGTCAAATCTGGCCGCGGGGAGCTATTGCCGCAACTGAACACGGGACGCTGATAGAGCACTTTGGTAAGTATCTCGGAGAACTGATTATGGATACCGGCGGTCCTTATGGTCCAATTGGTGTGCAATATGTCATTAATCCATTAATCCGCTTCGTACACATACCGGGTGGTGTACGTGATCCACTGCATGAATCAGAGCATGAGGTGACACCGGGTTTGGTCTATAACTATCAAGGTGGCGTAAATCCTGACGGTACCTACCAATATGGCCGGGGACTTGCGACTATCACGACCTATTGCGCTGCGTATTGCAGTTTTTGTACCCGGGGAGATGTGGTAGGCAAAGCAAGGGGTAAGTACTTAGTTGATGATGACCGACCACGGACACTGGCCACTAAAAATCAGCTTACATTTGCGGAAGTAGACCAAATCTTTGAATTTTACCGGACAGAACCGTGGATAGATGAAATAATTATTTCCGGCGGCGATTTTATGCTCGCACAACAGGAGTTATTTGAGTACGTTGTCAACGGGTTAGTGCGTTTACAGGATGAAACTAAATACAATCCATATTTACAAAAAATAGTTCCGGCGTTAAGCATTATTCGGATTGGAACCAGACTACCATTACAAAACCCAAATCTGGTAGAAGATGAACGGATAGAGATGCTTAAACCTTTACACAACTTAAACCTAATGTTTCATGGCAACAACTCGGCAGAACTAACACAAAAGGCGTTGTCTGCGATAGATAAATTTAGAGACATACGAGGAGTGACGCTCTACAGCCAAAGTGTTTTACTGCGAGGAGTTAATGCGCTTTTAAAACCTGGTTATGAACAAAATATCCATGAGCAGGAATTGGAGTATGAAGTGCGGCAAGGGCCTGACGGAAATAAATATCGAGTTCCAGTTACCGATCATTCTATTGATGAAACAGCTACAGTTCAGACTTTAATGAATATGTACCACGCGCTCAAAGTAAACGGGATCGTGCCGTACTATTTATTTCAGAATGATGCAGTCCAGTGGGCGCAGCTTCTGACTGTACCCCCGCCTCAGGCCATCCGGTTGACCAATAGAATTTTATCCCGCCTGTCAGGACTCGCCAATAAAGCCGAATTTGTATTTGATAACGGTAATGGTAAAGTGCATGCCAAGATGCTCGACCCGGACGCTGCGGGATATACTGACTGGAGAGGAAATTTTGTTCCGTGGGGAGAGCTGATTACAGAATAAGTCTAAAACCATGTATTTCGAATCCCACTTGCAATGCCGTCAACATTTTCTTATAATGCCGTTTATCCTATGACATCCCGATCTAACGCCATTATTAGTCTCCTTACCGTCCTTATTTGTAAGGGGCAGGAGGGGAGTGTGGCGTAAAGATTTAGAAATAACTAACACACGAACCCTCCGCAAGGAGGGTTTTTTAGTGGAGGGAAAGGAATCCTTATTATAAGCTATGGGTTTGATAGAAACGCCTCAGCCAAGTCAAGACTTAACTATTGATTTACGAGATCGGTATACTCGTTATTATAATGCTGCTGTTAACCAGGGGCCGGACAGTCACATTCGTTCCCGGCAGATAATTATAAGTGAACTCATACAATCTGTTTACTCTTTGAGTTCGGAGTTTCAGTCCCCATTTCCCATATTGTCTGTGGGTGCGGGAAGGCAAATTGTTGAATTAGAATTACGGCGTCATCCAGACTGGAGAAATCTGGCGCATCGAGTAAATTTAGTCACTTTGGACGCGGCAGATATCTATAAGAAGAATCTGCTTGTAACAAACTCCGAACAAATGCAGCATATTAGTGCTGATGGGAGTTTTCTACCTTTTGCGGATGATTCGTTCCCAATAGTTTATTCAAATGTTGCCATAGATTTTATGCCGAGAAAAGCATTTAACGAAGTGGCACGGGTACTGATGCCGCGAGGAATATTTATTGCCAACCTACATCACCCAAATATAATTTTTGGAAAACAAGAAGAAAAAAAAGAACCGCAAAGGAAAAAAGATCAAGAAGAGAAATATTTGCCTCTAAAACAAGATCTAAAAAGTATCCAAAGAGCGTTGCGAAAGATTGAAGAATATGAGGCAATAATAGAAGACATAGATGCAACAATAAAATTTCAAACCCGCAATATATTTTCAGCTATCATTAACATAGAAGAGTTTATGAATAGTCATTTCACCTATGATTCTTTGCGGGTTGAGGAACATGAATATGATGCTTATAACGGGTCATATTTTATAGTGGTTAAAGGGATGCGAGAAAAAGTATTTTTTAGTGATGATCATTCGGCAATAGTTATTCAGTAGTGATTTTTACTGCCGTACCAGCCCCCAGACTCATAAACCGCTGTTTTCGACCAAGCTGATGGTTGCCGATAATTTCAACTATCGTCGAACGATTGCTCGGCTGGCCATTGGCTGATATAACAGGTCCACAAATTCTTGCCATGAAAGTTTGACCCTATCACGAGTTTTCACAGATTGCAAAAACCAAAATACTAATGTAAGGTTAAAATCGTGTAAAATAAAGTTAGCCCGCCTTCGCTCATATTCGCTTCGACGGGTTCAATCCCGCCGATCGTTATAGACTAGATGAAGGCGAGATAGAAAAAGGAGTTATATGCATATAACAATCACTGATGCGGATTTTGAACAAAAAGTAGTTAAAGGCGATAAGCCAGTGCTCGTTGACTTTTGGGCTGAGTGGTGCGGACCATGCCGGATGCAAAATCCAATTCTTGAAGAATTGGATAAAGAACTGGGAGATAAAGGAATCATTGCCAAAATGAATGTTGATGAACAACCCTCAGTTCCACAACATTTTGGGATCATGAGTATTCCCACCATGATGTTGTTTCACCAGGGTAAAGTCGTGAAGCAGTGGATAGGGGTACAGAGTAAAGAGACTTTGAAAACAGAGTTTTCAAAGTTAATCAACTAATCAACAAATACTCAAATCATCTAATAATATGAGTCTTCTTTTAAGAATACTTACGTCAGACATTTGGAGCTCAAATTATGCAGTGGTTTACTTTATTATTGGAGTGATTCTCTATATTGGTATACATGTAGCAATAGCATATTTTCTACCGTTTAAAAACTTTAAAAAACTCTTAGTTGCATGGTTTCTCGTTATAATTGAGTCTATAATTTATTTCAATCTTTTAATCAATTATTTTGCTAATTATTACAACTCTTACTCTACTGATTATGCAGGTGCGCCTCCAATGAATTATAAGTTTGGTGGGGGTTTACTGATGCCTTTAATTGTAATCACTGTCTTTAATTTACTTTGTGTAACAGCTGCTGTAATAGCTGCAAATCTGCTTAGGAAAAAGTAACTATGTATGACGTTATTATTTTAGGAACAGGTCCGGCGGGTTACACTGCTGCCTTGTATACTTCACGGGCGTTTTTAAAAACCCTGATGTTCAGCGGTCCGGAATTAGGTGGACAACTAACGACTACGACTGATGTAGAAAACTATCCGGGCTTTGAAAAAGGAATCCAGGGACCGGAAATGATGGAGATTTTTAAAGGTCAGGTAGAACGGTTTGGTACGGAAATAATTTTGGAAACTATTACGCGCGTAGACTTTAACCAGCAGCCTTTTAAAGTTTTTACCGGTGACAAGGAATATCAGGCTAAATCAGTGATTATCGCAACCGGTGCCACAGCCAAATATCTTGGGCTTCCCTCAGAACAAAAGTTTATGGGTAAAGGCGTGTCCGCGTGTGCAACGTGCGATGGGTTTTTCTTTAAAGGCAAAGAAGTAGTGGTAGTGGGCGGCGGCGATACGGCCATGGAAGAAGCCACTTTTCTCACTCGGTTTGCAACCAAAGTCACGGTGATCCACCGCCGTAACGAATTTCGCGCCTCACCCATCATGTACAAACGGGCAAAAGACAATCCGAAGATTGAGATGCTTACCAATAAAGTGGTTGAGGAAGTGCTCGGTGACACGTCAGTCACCGGAGTCAGAATTAAAGATATAGTAAGCGGGCAAGTCGAGGAATTGCCGATAAAAGGCTTTTTCGTAGCAATTGGGCATGAGCCGAACACCAAATTTCTCAACGGCCAGATAGATCTTGATGAAAAAGGTTATATTACAGTCAAAAATAATCCAGTACTTGAAGCGCAAACTGAAACTTCAGTTCCGGGAATATTTGCCGCCGGAGACTGTGTGGATCCACGCTACCGCCAGGCAATTGTGGCAGCCGGACAAGGATGCGAGGCGGCGCTCGATGTACAGCACTATTTAGATGAAACTAGCTAGTCTGTGGGGGTACGCGCGTAAAATTTTCTTGTCCGCAATTCGCGAGGAAATAGCGCTTGTGAGTTTTTGAGTCAATGGCCTCGCTCAGAGCGGTCTGCGAAAATTTCACTTGCATACCCGCAGTATTGGATCATATGTGTACGTTTCAAACGTTTACAATTGCAAAACTGGATAATGAAGATGCGGTTTTGCAAAATGGCAGAAAAGTGAAAACTGCGGGGGTGAGTGATTTACATATCGGAGATAAGGTAAATGTGTACGCGGATATTATTATTGAGAAGATTGAAGAGGGTTAGACAAGTGAAGCTCAGTTGTGAAATTCAGCTCGCGCCATTTTCTAAATACTTCGTTGTTTAACTTTTTACAACATGGTAGGATTAAGCCATGAAACAGGGTATTTACCTCGTACTACTGACTGCACTCATCTCCGGATTCTCCATTTTCAGCAATAAAATTTTTGTGTCGCAAGCTGATCCGCTGGCATTTACTACAATTAGAAATGTACTGGTGCTGGGATTTCTCAGTTTCATTCTCTGGCAGTCAGGTAAGTTTACCGTACTTAAATCACTGCAAAAAAAAGACTGGCTCAAACTTATTACTATCGGCGCACTTGGCGGCGGGTTGGCGTTTGCCCTCTTTTTCACCGGTCTTTCCCAAATTGGTGCGGTGCAGGGGAGTTTGATTCATAAAACCCTATTTTTGTGGGTGACGCTACTGGCAATTCCTTTGCTCGGAGAACGGTTGCATAAAATACAACTGATTGGATACGGAGTTATTTTATTTGCGACATTTGCTCTAGGCGGGTCGCAAATATTAGTGTTTAATTCCGGCAGTTTACTGGTTTTGGCTGCAACACTGTTGTGGGCAGTAGAAAATGTACTAGCGAAAACCACCTTAAAAAATGTTCCGGCCGAAGTGGTTGGCTGGGCGCGCATTGCCTTAGGCCTGCCGGTTTTATTACTCATTACATTGGTTATGGGAAAAGGAACTTTACTTGTTTCAGAAAAAACCTTACTTCTCTGGCCGCTTTTGACCAGCAGTTTATTTTTGACCGGCTATATCTATACCTGGTACAAAGGGTTAAAATTTATTCCGGTAACACTGGCGACTTCAATTCTGGTGGTCGCACCAGTTATTACTAATTTTTTAACAGCGTTGTTTATAACCAAGCAATTACCTGAAATGCAAATAATGCAGGGGTTTTTACTCACCATTGGCGTTGCATTTTTGTTAACCAGAATTATTTTGCCCCGAAAACTTCCTGTTTCATGAAAGTAAACTTAGGACTAACTCGCGCTGCCCGTTACTCATTTGCGCCCAACCACTTTCATTACTGTGGCCCAGAAAAACAGTCAGACATGCAAAGTTACGTTGCATTACATCAGAGTGACCAGGGGTTGCAGGGAATTTTAAGTGAATTTGCTACGTTATATAAATATCTCGCTATGATTGCCTATGAAAATAATATCCGTGATCC
>DQGR01000097.1 GCA_003524845.1 Patescibacteria group bacterium | reverse complement strand
GAGGAATCCCGGAAGGCAGAACAACACTTATTTCTGGTACAACAGGGTCCGGAAAAACCATTTTTGCTATGCAGTTTCTGATAAACGGTATTATCAACTATGGTGAACCTGGAATTTTTGTAACGTTCGAGGAAAATCCCAAAGATGTCCTCAGAAACATGTTAAGCTTTAATTGGAATATTCAAGAACACCTGGATAACGGCAAGTTTGCTTTTGTTGATGCCTCTCCATCAGATGACCTCACTATTCAATTAGGCAATTTTAACTTAGATGCGTTTTTTGTCAGAATTCTGGCTGTCATTAAAAAAATCCAGGCCAAAAGACTGGCCATTGACTCAATTTCAGCACTTTTTCAAAGATATTCAAACGAAGCAATTATCAGACGTGAACTTTACGGCATTACATCAAAACTTAAAAAGGAAGGGATTACCACAATCATCACCGGTGAACGTACAGGCGAAGACATAACCCAAATTGCCCGTTTCGGAGTCGAAGAATTCGTTTCGGACAATGTAATATTACTGCATAACCTCATCGATGACGTCCGTGGTGAAAGGCAAAGATCAATTGAAATTCTTAAATTCAGAGGTACTACTCATGAAACTCAAAATACTCCGCTGATTGTCGGCCCAACAGGCATCGATGTCTTCCCCAGGCCAAAACCGACTCTCAAAGGCCAAAAAATCTTCAGAGAAAAAGTCTCAACTGGTATTAAGATGTTGGATCAAATCCTCTCTGGCGGAATCCCTATGGGTTCTTCATCGCTTCTGATTGGTCCTCCTGGAACCGGAAAAAGCGTAATTCTTTTACAATTCATTATTGAGGGAGCAAAACGGGGTGAACACGGTCTTTTTATCTCTTTCGAGGAATCGACCGATCAAATTATCAGAAACGCCGAATCTTTTGGTTGGAAACTAAAAAGTTTTATCGATTCCGGGATGGTGAAGGTTGTTAGCTCTCTCCCTGAGGAATACCGTCCGGAAGAGCATTTCAAAAGAATTAAGGATATTACCGCGCAGACGAATGTCAAACGATTTGCTCTGGAGTCACTTTCTACCTTAGAACGAATCTATTCGCCGGATAAGTTTAGGGAAATCGTCGTCGGGCTTAATGCCCATCTTAAATCCCTGGGAATTACTTCAATCTTAACCAGCTTTACATCCACTATTTCAAGCAATGACAAACTGGCCAAAATTGATCTTTCCGCGGTTTTAGATAATGTACTGCTTTTGAAACTAATTAATAAAGATAACCAACTTAAAAAAGGCTTAGTCATAATAAAATGCAGGGGGCTTGGCTATAATAAATATTTACACGAACTCACTATAAATAGCAGTGGTGTCGATATAGGCGGTAGTATCACCAATATAAAAATTCAAGATGATGTTAAACTTAACTCAAACCAGTCAATTATTGACAATATAATTTCGGAAACATCTGAATAATAAATAATCTTATGGAAACACCAGCAATTCTAACTCAAGTTATACTGTTTATCAGCAAGAACTCTATTTATACGGAAATAACGCTTAGAGAATTCAAAACTGTTATCCTGGAACTTGAAAAGTCGCAGCCGTTCAAGGCAGAAATTATTGATATAAATGAGCGTCCTGACCTTGCTGAAAAATATAAAATAGAAGCCACACCAACACTGATTATTGGAAACAAGAGGTTTATCGGCGAACCAAAGGCTGAAGATATTTTGAGAATAGTTCAATCAGATACTCTTTCTCTTCCAACCTAGCTTTTAAAGGCATTTTTTAAAAGTAAACAGATTAGTATCTAGCAATTGCTGTTTTAGTAACAGCATAATTGATCGGAAACAGATGTTATTATCGGGTAATTCGAATGCTGAAAATATATTGAGAAAAGTTAGGTATAATATATTCTTGTAATTATTCTGATTTACCCTTCAAGAAGAATCGGACTTCGTTACCGCTTACCTCAACTATGCCTTTTTCAAAAAGATAGACATCGGTTTTCTTCTCAATAGTATAAAGAATGATATTGTTGAAAATAACACTAATTAAATTTGCATGACCGGGTAAAATATCGAAATTGCCTATTTTATTTTCAGCGGTTACCACCCGGGCTTTAATTTGAAAGTCAGTCTCTCCCGCTACGGAGGTCACGCCATAAAAATGGTGCCAGACAACAGAAATATTAAGCAAGTTTTGGCCGTCCATGTAATTCTCCCAATTCTCCAATGTATAAAAGCGCCTCCTCTGGAACCGAATCCAATTTCCCGGAAATAATATCGGCAACGTCGGCTATGGTTTTTGCGCGGGGTACGAATTTACCTACTCTACCTGTCTGATCCGAAGTTACAAAAAAACTCTGTGTCATGTAATTTAAAAGTTTTCTGGCCCGGTGATAGACTACTTGGTCTTCTTTGGAAAGCTCATACTCACCGACTATTGAAACAATCCTGTTCAGGTAGCTATATCTCTTTAAGATTTTCTCCGTTTCCACATACAGCTCGTAGTGCTGTTTACCTAAAATGTCAGGATCTATAACGGACGATGAAGAAGCCAATATATCGATTGCCGGATATTTACCTTCACCTGCAACCGTCCGGGATAGAACGATTATAGAATCAAAATAGGAAAAGGCAGTTTGAATCCCTGAATCAGTCATATCATCTGCAGGTACATATATTGCCTGAATGGATGTGACGGCCGCATTTTTAGTCGAAAGCAGTCTTTCTTCAAACATACCAATATCGGAGGACAAAGTCGGCTGATACCAGTCCTCCGAAGGAATCCTTCCCAAAAGAGTAGAAACTTCATTACCTGCCTGAATAAAACGGTAAATGTTGTCGACGAAAAAAATGACGTCTTTTGATTCTTCGTCACGGTAGTATTCAGCCAATGTCGTGGCTGCATAAGCGACCCTGAATCTGGCCGCTGCTTTTTCATTTATTTCACCAAAAACCAGAGAAACTTTGGAAAGGAGCTTTTTGGTGATCAGACTTTCATAAAGTTCGTGGCCTTCCCTGATGCGCTCACCGATCCCGCAAAAAATTGTGGCCGTATTTTTCAAAAGCTCGGCATTGTGGATAAGCTCCAGGATCAAAACCGTCTTGCCGACTCCGGATCCCCCGAAAATCCCCACCTTGCCGCCTTTTCGAAGTGGCATAAAAAAATCGACGACTTTTATGCCGGTTTCCAAAACTTC
>DQGR01000109.1 GCA_003524845.1 Patescibacteria group bacterium | reverse complement strand
TAGGTGTCGTAATCGCTGTATCGGGGATATAATCCATGCGACAACACAATCCCCTTATTTTTGTTAAGGAGCGGGCGCACGACTGTTGCGTCACTGTTGACTCTACCCTTACCAACCAGCGGTTTTACTACCGACCCTCCTTGCACCTCGTGATCATATTGCATTGAGATTGACTCAATGCTTGCTGTATTGAGTCGTCCTGTAATTGCAATAAAAATTTCCGTTAAATCAGATTGGACCGGAATTTCATTCACGTTCCGTTCTATATATGGGTATGCAGTCACCAATTGGCGCTGAGGCAATCCGTTATGCAGGAAACCCATGGCTATGTCCATTACAGTCTCACCCTGGTACGTAACCATGCAGCGGCCTGAGTTACTAAACTCACCGATCACGGTAGCCTCAATTCCGCGACTGGTTACGAGTCGTAAAAACTCTGGCCATTTTTCAGGCGGAACTGCTAAGGTCATCCGTTCCTGTGACTCGGAAATCCAAATTTGCCAGGGGGCAAGTCCGGGATATTTGAGCGGCACTTTTTCCAATTGCACTACACAGCCATTACTTTCTTTGCCCATTTCCGCAACCGAACACGACAACCCGCCGGCGCCATTATCGGTAATGCTACGGTACAATCCGCGGTCGCGGGCTTCCTTGACCAGGACATCACTCATTTTTTTCTGGGTAATCGGATCGCCGATTTGCACTGCAGTTGCCGGACTGCCAGTTGATAGTGCTTCTGAGGAAAACGTCGCTCCATGAATGCCATCCAGACCAACGCGACCTCCAACCATGACGATGCAATCGCCGGGTTGAGCTTTTTTCTGTATTAAGGAAAGCTTTGCCGGTAATAAGCCTACCGTACCGACAAATACCAGCGGTTTACCCCGGTAGCGCTCATCAAAATACATAAACCCTTGGGTAGTTGGAATTCCGGAACAGTTACCACCGCTATTAACTCCCGCTACCACACCCCCAATGATTCTTCTGGAAGATAACAAAGGCTGAATCCGCTCTTTATCCCGATAAAGCTGCGTACCATCATCTGGTGGCGCAAAGCAAAAACCAAACCGGTTGATAATCGGTTTGGCTCCTAGTCCAAATCCCAAAGTATCCCGATTAACGCCAACGATCCCCGTAATTGCCCCGCCAAATGGATCAAGCGCTGAGGGGCTATTGTGTGTTTCGACTTTGTCAGTAATGACGAATTCCTCATCAAACGCAATTGCGCCTGAATTGTCGCTAAACACTGAAACACAAATATCAGCTGCGCCCTTTTTCCGTCTGATCTCTTCGGTGGCCTTTTTAATATACGTTTTAAATAAACCCTCTGGCGCATCTTCAATTGGATCGGCAAAAATGGTATGTTTGCAATGTTCTGACCAGGTTTGCGCAATTGATTCCAGTTCCACATCAGTCGGTGATCTACGTAACCCATTAAAATAATTCCTAATCGCCTGTAAATAAGTAAGGTCAAGTGCCAGTGGTCCGCGCCGCGAACCATCATTATTGGCAATCCCCTGTTTTCCAAGTTGTATCAATGCTTCATCAGAAATATTCAGGTCAATTCGGGTAACTTCAGATTGCGGTTGAAGCTTTACTCGGGGAACTGTAAGTTCCATTCCCTGATCTGTCTGATACTGGTTAAAACTTTTTTTGATAACTCGCTGGATCAGTGGGTTGTATAAACTATCAGCAAGTATCTGAATGACTTTTTCTGAAACATCACTCTTGATAAAAGTCATTTGCGAACTATAGACTGAAGATCTATCGCTACCAGGCAAATCACCAATCAGTTCAGTTGTGGTTGCGGCAATGTTGTCAGTCACTCCGGGCAAATACCCGACTTCAATCACCCAGTCAAATTGTGGTAGTTCAATGGATTCCTGAAAACTTTTGTAGATCCAGCGGCTTTTTTGGCTAACTGGATTTACCAGGAGTTGTTTTATGGAAACCAGTTGCTCCTCTGTACGTTCACCTTCTATGGTGTAGACATCGGCAATTGTCAGTTCGGGGATCGGTGTACCAACCAATTCCGCAAAGGCTTTTTTTCGTACCTCTGCCCGCATGTCCTTTACAGTCGGATAAATTTCAAGCCGATAAATCATAACTATTCTAAATGGCGTTTACCTATGTCAGTTCGATAATGCATGTTTTCAAAGTGTATTCCCTGGGGTCCAATCACTCCATAAGCATTATTCCGAGCCACTTCTCTATTTTCTCCGAGTCCTGCGATGGAAAAAACTCGACCTCCCACAGTTTTACAGGTACCATCAGTATTGCGCTCGGTCCCTGCATGGTAAATTCGCGCATCAGATCCATGGATTTGATCAAGTCCATATATAGGTAAACCTTTTTGATAAGTCTCAGGGTAACCACCAGAAACTAAACTCACCACGATACAACTCCGTGTGTTAAAACTGACCTCTGGCCTTCTAGATCCGTTTACTACCCAGTCAAAAACTTTATATAAATCTCCCTGAAAAAGGGACAAAATTGCTTCTGTTTCGGGGGCCCCAAAACGAAAATTTATTTCTAATACGCTAAATCCAGTTTCTGTAACCATGATTCCTGGATACAAAGTTCCCTTAGCTGTAATACCTCTTTTTTGTAGACCATATAGTATAGGGTCAATGACGTGAGTTGCTATTTCTCTCTCCAGTTCAGGTGTTATCAATGGATGGGGCGCATCAACACCCATACCTCCTGTATTTTTGCCTCTATCTCCATCAAGCGATTGCTTATGATCTTCGGTAGTAGGCATTAAAATATAATCAGTTCCGTTTACTATAGCCATTACTGATGCCTCATAGCCAGATAATTTCTCTTGAACTATCACCTGTTTACCTACCTTCCCAAATTCTTCAAGCACCATCAACCGCCTCAACGCATCATATGCTTCATCAAAATGAGCACAAACAAATACTCCTTTTCCTGCAGCCAACCCATCAGCTTTAACTACAACGCCGGAATTGGGTTTATATGTCCAAGGTGGTTGACGAGTGAAATCTACTGCGCGGTCAAAATCACTAAATGTATGGGACTCAGGATGTGGGATTCCCTCTACCTGCATAAATTCCACAGCATAGGCTTTACTTCCTTCAAGCTGGGCGGCAGCTTTAGTTGGACCATATCCGGAAATACCTACTTCTTGCAACTCATCAATAATGCCCAAAACTAAGGGTTCTTCTGGTCCTACTACTACCAGATTGACACCAAGATCTTGAGCTGCTTCGATCGTTTGTCGGACATTTTTAATATCGACCTGTATTCTTGCAGTATCAGGAA
This sequence comes from Patescibacteria group bacterium, assembly GCA_003524845.1. Classification (GTDB taxonomy): domain Bacteria; phylum Patescibacteriota; class Microgenomatia; order UBA10105; family UBA10105; genus UBA10118. The sequence goes on along the minus strand of DQGR01000109.1, from coordinate 31,741 downwards.
ATCGATCGGAACCGCCATTTCCAGGCGCGACATATATATCTCCAACTTGTGAGGACAGCCGTAGCTCTCCCAAAAGGGCATCTTCCCTTCCCCCACTTCCAATAATCATCACCTTTGCTTCTTTTGTATTCATTCCTAACCTTTTGGAAATAGCTCACGTGACAGACTACGTGCTCTTTCTAAAATTGGATAATTTTCAACAGGTACGAGTGGTATTTCCCGTCTGTACCCAACTATTGTTTCACCTGAGCCGAAACGTTTTAAGATCGCAATCACATTTTGATGCTCAATTGGTAACAAGACTTGTTGAGATTCACGGGAGCGTTGTACCAATTCCTCTCGGTATTTTTCTCTATTTATATCTTCAGGTGCAATTACAAAATTAAAACCTCTGAGTGGCATTTCTACAACACTGATCAAGTCTCCTGTGTCATATCCCGATGCGGCAAAGTGAATAGTGCTTGCGGTGTGTGGTTCTGGCTCACCCGACATCCAGAAATAGGCAATTCGGGCGCAATGGGGCGCAAGTCCGCGCATACCAATTCCACCAAAGTCATGTCCGCGTCCAGGATCTATTTCCGCGGGATGCTGATTTGCTATAACTTTGCCTTCAGTTTCGTAAGCTGCTATGACCTCATCAGGAGTATAAATCGTCCAGCCTGCTTGTAACACATGTGTCACTCCAGATCCGTTGAGCAATTCAAGTAATGCTTTACTGAATAAGTTTTCCTGTTCTTCCCTTGATCGACCTTCCTGTGCAAACATTTTACGGTTACAAACTCTGGTCTCAATGCCCCAACGGTTAGCTTTTTCAATCCCAGCAGCATCCTTGTTACTTGAAATTACTAGAACCGGACGTATTCCTGCAATTTCGCCATTTTTATACGCTTCAATTGCGGCATTCATCGTCGTGCCACCGCCGGAAATGAGAAAAGCGGTATTAACTAAACTTTCTTTAGGCATAGTTATTTCCCATATGTCCCATTTATATATATAGGATAATTTCCGGTAAAACAAGCCCCGCAGTGACCGGTTTGCTCATAGAGTTGTTCATCGGAAATCGCAGCTGCTTTTTCTTCCCCTACAACACTTGTGACCAAATCTCTATGTGACAAGTATTTCAAACTGTCAACACCGATTCTTCTGCCAATTTCTTCAATATCACCATTGGTTTGGTAAGCTATTAATTGTTCTTTAGTTGCAAAATCAACTCCCATAAAGCATGGGTGTGCAATCGGCGGACTTGCTATCCGTAAATGCACTTCTTTTGGCGGTGGCATATTAATAGCGAGTGGATGTTCGCGTTCAGCTTTATTTAAAGCCCTGCCTGCCAAAGATCGCAATACAGAATCATCAACGTTTACAACTATTTTTCCACTCACATCTTGTGCATTTGCCCGGTGTTTAGTATAAGTTGCATCATCACGATCAGGTGAAATAAAAACCCGACCCGCATACGGATTTGCAACTAGCCCTGTTTTTAACACCAGTGAACGAGCAGTAGTGGATATTTGATCATGGGGAATTCCAAAAGACTCTGGATGATCAATTACCGCTCCTACATATTCTTCAGAATATCCCTGTGCATAGAGGACTCCAGATTGTTGAACGCCAACAATCACGTCCGGCAAAAAATTTTGAGCAATATCAGCGCGCGCTAATTTTCTCCCTAACTCGTAACGGATTTTTGCAACCGGCTGATTAAATATCACGCTATCTGGAGAAGAAATATAAATAAACTCAAATATGCAATGAGCAATTTTTTCCGGGTCAGTGCGTGGATCCACGAAAAAAGTCTGGATTCCATTTTCATCTATGACAACTCCTTCACCCTCGTGTACTTCACGAATAAATCGGGCGCCAATTGGTGCGAGTGCAGATGTTTCTGAAGCCACTATGTATCCCTGGTTATTAGCTAAACTTCCTATTATTAAAGGCCTAAATCCCCATGGATCACGTACTGCGAAAATCTTGCCTTTGGCTGCCAAAATAATATTATATGCACCTTCAAATTGCACAACGGAATTTTGAATTTTCTCGGTCATTGTGTTTCCGTCAGCCCGAATAATTAGCTGATGTGCAATCCAAGAGTCGCTCAATGCCTGATCGCGAATATGAGCCGGAAGTTCATTAAGAAGTTTAGCGGCATTGGTTAAATTCCCATTATGAACGAAAGCGCAGTTATCGTCGTATAATGGTTGCCAGGCATCCATTTTTCCTGAGGTTGAATAGCGATCATGTCCAATTGCGATATGTGGATAAATAAGCCGCATCCGTTCAATTTCTGTTTCCTTAAATATGGTTTTTGCCCAACCACTATCTTTCCGCAGGTAAGTTTCTGTCGTATTTTCTAAATACATTCCAGCCCCTTCCTGCCCTCGCGGTTGCAAAGTATACAGAACCGAAGCCATGAGACCTGGTAAATTCAACACGCTTTCTTCACCATTCGTTACATATATACCAGCGATACCACAATTATGTCGAATGCCTTCGGTTTCAACACCCATAAAATCAAAAAATCCCCGCCGTGGCGGGGATGTAAGTAAGCGTTACAGCTTAATTCGGTTATTAAGAACTAAAAAACAGCTCACTAATTGCTTCATGAGATGATACGAATAATTAATTCTTAATTACACTCTAGGATTAAATAATATTAGAAGTCAAGGGAGACAAAGTGGATCATATTTCGGAATGACAACATCATTTTAAACAAGCCGCGACAAAGGATAGAAATATTGGGTGTGGAGATAATGGCCGGCTTTTGTATTCCGGGTGAAACTGGGTACCCAAGAAAAACGGATGTAATTCTTTTGGCAATTCGATTATCTCACCTAAATTTTCTACCACTGACCTGCCTGAAACCTGCATGCCCGCAGTTTCGATAGCTTTGGTAAATTCATCATTAAACTCATAGCGGTGCCGGTGCCGCTCACCCACAATATGATCTTTTTTAAACGAATGGTGTGTGTCGTAAATCTGAAACGCTAACGAGTTTTCTTTCACTTTACAATCCCAATTCCCCAATCGCATAGTGCCGCCATATGCCCGGCGCTGCATTTTCTCAGCTTGCGAAGGAATCAGATGAATAACCGGATGTTTGGTGTCAGGACTACATTCAGTCGTGTGAGCGTCTTTAAATCCCAACACATGGCGGGCAAACTCAACGACCGCCAGCTGCATGCCATAACATAATCCCATATAGGGAATCCGATGTTCCCGCGCATATTTGATGGCGCTGATTTTTCCTTCCACACCCCGGGGACCCCAGCCAATTGGCACAATTACTCCTTTAACTCCACCCAATAGTTTTTCAATTTGCTCACCTTTTTCAATCCGGTCTGAATTAATAAAGCGTGGCAACATGCTCACCCCTTGCCGCCAGCCCGCGTGATCAAGCGCATCAAGTAAAGCCGCGTAGGAATCCCTAAGTTCATACTCACCGGTGGCGAAGTACTTGCCGACAATTGCAATTTCTACGGTTTGTTTTCGGCTATTGTTTATTTGCGCAACTAATTTTTCCCAGGCAGTGAGGTCTGCTTTGTGGTCAGGTAAATCCAAAAGTGTCAGGAGTTTTTGGGCAAATTGCTGTTCCTCAAAAATCAGCGGCACGCCATACGCTGACGGTTCATCAGGATTGTTGATCACGTGATCAGCTTCCACATTGCAAAACATCGCCAGGCGTTCCCGTCTCCTGCGGTCAATGGCCTTTTTACCACGACAGACTACGAAATCCGGCTGAATACCCATAGACTGTAAAACCTTCACTGACAGTTGCGTGGGTTTGGTTTTCGGTTCGCCTAAATGTTCCGGTGTCGGCAGATAACTGACGTGGACATGTGCCACCGCCTCTTTGTGCACAATTTTGAGGATCCGTGATGCCTCATAGTACAAAATATTCTGGTACTCACCTGCCGTCCCCCCAAGCTCCACCACTACGACATCGGCTTGTTCTTTTTTCCCAGCCTCGCGGATCCGGCGGATAATCTCATCCGTGACGTGCGGTACCGCCTCAACGTCTTCACCTTTGTACTCAAAATTTCGTTCTCTCCGGATCACTTCCTGGTAAATCTGGCCCATGGTGATGAAGTTATGCCGCATCACGTCTTTGTGGAGAAACTTTTCGTACGTTCCCATGTCCATGTCCGCTTCAGTCCCGTCTTCACATAAAAACGGGTCGCCGTGTTCTATGGGGTTGATGAGGCCCGAATCGACGTTGAGGTAGTTTTCGCATTTAACCGGGGTGACTTTATAACCTCTCGCTTGGAATAAGAGGCCAATTGAAGCTGCGGTGACGCCTTTGCCGAGTCCGGAAAGGACTCCGCCTGACACAAAAATATATACCGGCTTTTTGGCGGGCATGGCTTATATTATCAAGATTTCGGTGAAAAAGGCAAGAGTGAAATTTACTGGCTAATACCTACTGCCCGTTCGAGCTGAGCCACTCTTCTTTCAAGCGCTTTCACTTCTTTATCAGTCGGAGTGTCATGTTCCAAATCAGTCAACCTGCGTTTGATATCCTAAACTTCTGATTCCAAAGATATCATCCGTTTCTCAAGCGCACTCAGTCTCACTTCAATTTTGTCCAGACGGGCTTCGATTTTATCAATCCGTGCTTCAATGCGTACCAGTATTTTAGAAATATCAACCACTGCCTGTTCTACAACATTCTTAACAATTGTTAACACCAAAAATTAACGACAAGAGCGCCATTCGGATATACATGCCATTGGGAATCTGTTCTCTAATATACAAGGCACGTGGATCTAAATCTACATCCAATGTGATCTCGCCCACCCGGGGAAATGGATGCATCACAATTGCTTTGGTTTTTAATTTTTTCATAATCTGCGGCGTCACTACATAACGGAGTTTAAATTTTTCATAGGTATCAAGGTCAGTAAACCGTTCCTTCTGTACCCGTGTCACATATAAAACATCTATCTTGTCCAATACTTCAGCCAGCTCATCGCTTTCGTGGATTGTCACGCCACGTTTTTTAAGCCGGGTAATAATTTCTGCCGGCATCTTGAGAAGCGTGGGTGAANNAGTCCGGCCGTTTAACAGGTCTCCAATCATAGCAACCTTCAATCCCTTGACCCCTTCAAAGTGGCCACTGATCGTGAAAAAATCAAGTAAAGCCTGGGTCGGATGTTCGCCGACTCCGTCACCCGCGTTAATAAGCGGCCGATCACAAAACTCCGCGGCCAGTCGCGCTGAGCCAACTTCCGGATGCCGGAGAACGACTATATCGGAAAATGAAGCAAAAGTGCGGATCGTGTCGACTAAAATTTCACCCTTTGATACCGACGAATACGCTACACCCTGGATCGGAATAATTCCACCACCCAGACGTTGCATTGCGGTAATAAACGAAGCAAAAGTACGCGATGACGGCTCATAAAAGAGCGCGGTCATAATTTTATTTTTTAATATATCAGTACCGCCTTTTTCTTTGACTAATTGTTTCATTTTATGCGCCTGGTCAGTAATTGCGCGCAGATCTTTTTTGTCAAACTGGTCAACTGTCAGGATATCGGATTTATAAAAATTGTTTTGGTTTTTCATCGCGCTCCTTTTGTAACTACTGTTAATTTTTTATACGCTTGCAACGACAACTGTGGCAATGCATCACCGTGCCACTTCGCAATCGCATCAACAAAAAAATCAGCCGCCTCCCGGTTCGTAAATACCGGCACTTTGTAATCAATGGCGGCCCGGCGGATATTATATCCGTCGCTTAGGGTTTTGGCTGAGGTGGATTGATACTCACCCCGTTCAGGTAAATTAATAATAAAATCAATCTTTTTTTCCTGTAATAAATTAATGACCGTGCGCTGGTCGTGTTCGAATACCTTGCCAATCACTTCCGAATGAATTCCATTGTACTTAAGAAACATGTGTGTACCAGAGGTAGCATACAAGGTAAAACCCAGATTATTCAACTTTCGGCAGGAGTTAATCAGCGCAAGTTTCCCCCGTTCTCCACCTAAAGTTACCATGGCGGCCCTCCGAGTCGGAGAGTTAAATCCGGTGGCAATCAAAGCAGTCAAATAGGCTGCGTAACAATCGGCTCCTAAAGCTGCCACCTCACCGGTAGAGTTCATCTCTACTTTTAATACCGGATCAGCACCTTTGACTTTGTGATGGGAAAATTGGGGCACCTTAACTCCGTAGAAAGGCAACAACGGAACGGGGAACCGCGGTACTTTTTTACCTAAAATGGTACGCGTGGCCACCTCAATAAAGTTGACACCGTCAAGCTTACTGACAAACGGAAAACTGCGCGAAGCGCGCAAGTTACATTCGATCACCAGTACATCACGGTTGTGTAAAAACTGGATATTAAATGGACCGGTTAGATGTAATGCTTTAATAATCCTGGCGGCAATCCGGCTGACCTCTTGCTGTGTTTCAAAAGTCATCGTGGCTGGAGGATGAATCATGGCTGAGTCACCGGAATGCACGCCGGCACCTTCAATGTGCTCGGAAATTGCCGAGACAAGTATGTCGCCACTTCGCGCTACGCCGTCAAAATCACACTCACCATAATCTTCGAGAAATCTGGTAATCAGGACCGGATGCGTTTTTAAAAGCTGCGCGTAATACTGCATGTATTTGACCAACTGAACTTCAGTATCTAATACACGCATGGCTTTGCCAGATAAGACAAATGACGGACGCAACAGCGCCGGATAACCAATGGCAGCACATAATTTTTTGGCTTCAGCAATGGTTGCCGCCTTCCCCCACGCCGGCTGGGCAATGGAAAGTGTATCCAGTAAGTGGCTAAACTGTTCCCGGTCTTCAGCTTGTGTAATCTGTTTACGGGTCGGCCCGAGAATCGGTACGCTACGAGGTAATTTGACTGATAAATTATTAGGAATCTGTCCACCAACTGAAAGGATGAGCGGTGCCTGTTCGAGTTCGTAAATATCGAGTACGCGCTCAAGTGACAATTCTTCAAAATATAACACATCGGAAATATCATAATCAGTTGAAACCGTTTCCGGATTGCAGTTCACCATGATACCTTTAATTTTTTCTTTTCGTAACGTCATGACCGTATTTACCGCACACCAGTCAAACTCCACCGACGTGCCAATGGCGTACGGCCCACCGCCTAAAACAATTGCTTTGTTACCGGCAATCGGGACATAATCACTTTCATCGGCATAGTAGGTTAGATATAAATAATTAGTGGTAGCCGGAAACTCGCCTGCAGTCGTATCAATACATTTCACAAATGGCGTAATCTGCAACTGCTGGCGCTTGGTTCGAACTGCTGCTTCATTCGAATGAGTTAAATCTGCTATCTGCGAATCGGAAAAACCCTGTTGCTTTGCGGTGCGTAGCAAATCCCGGGTTAATCGGACAGTCTGTTCCAGTTGCTTATACGTAGTCACTATGTTTTCAAGTTTTTGCAAAAACCAATGGTCAATCTGAGTCAACCGGTGGATTTCCGCAAGCGTTACCCCTTCGCGGATTGCCGAGCAAACCGTAAACAGGCGCATGGTGTCGGCAGTTTTTAAGCGCTTTAGTAATTGTTGTTTCGTTTCTCTGGTGAAGTTTTTATCCATGACTCCGGCATACCCGTCGTTGAGCATCCGACTCGCTTTCTGGATTGCTTCTTCAAACGTCCGACCAATACTCATGACTTCCCCGACACTTTTCATTTCACTGCCAATTGTGCTCTCTGCCCGGATAAATTTATCTATGTCCCATCTTGGTACTTTAATCACGATATAATCGAGCGCCGGCTCAAAAAAAGCCGTGGTTTTTCCAGTTATGCTATTGGGAATTTCCCATAAACGTTTACCAAGAGCTAGTTTCGCTGCCACATAGGCAAGCGGATACCCGGTAGCTTTGGAAGCCAGTGCCGACGAACGGGACAAACGAGCGTTAACTTCGATAATCCGGTATTCTCCATTATCAGGATTAAGGGCAAACTGGATATTACACTCACCAACCACCCCAATAGCGCGAATTACCTGGATTGCAATAGTGCGTAAAAAAAAGTATTCGTGGTTATTGAGTGTCTGTGAGGGCGCCACCACTATTGATTCGCCGGTATGAATGCCGGTCGGATCAAAATTTTCCATATTGCAGACAGTAATACAGTTATCATCACAATCCCGTACCACTTCGTATTCAACTTCTTTCCAACCAGACAGACATTCTTCAAGTAGTAATTGCGGATATAGGGTCAGGCCGTGCGCAACTCGCAACCTAAGATCGCGCTTACCGGTAATAATCCCCGAACCCATGCCGCCTAAGGCAAATCCGGTTCGCAGCATCAAAGGAAACCCTGTGCTGTTTGCAAATACTTCGGCTTCGGCAAGCGAATGCACGATTTTGCCTGGTGCAGTTTTCAGTTTTTGTGCGGTGAGTTTTTCTGAGAACAGTTTCCGGTCCTCAGTGATCTCAATTGCGGCAATTGAAGTACCTAACACCTTCACGTCGTATTTTTTGAAAATTCCGCGCCGCGCCAGCTCCAGTCCGCAATTTAAAGCCGTTTGGCCCCCAAAGGACAGCAGAATTCCATCAGGCCGTTCTTTCACAATGACGGAACTGACAAATTCATGAGTGACGGGCAGCAGGTAAATTTCGTCAGCTAAACCTTCGGAGGTTTGAATGGTGGCAATATTCGGATTAACCAGAATAACTTTGATACCTTCTTCTTTCAACGCTTTAATCGCCTGGCTACCGGAATAATCAAACTCACCGGCTTCCCCGATCTTTAAGGCTCCGGAGCCAAGAAGAAGAACTTTATGAATGTGTTTCATTTAGGTTCATAACTCACCCTTACCCTCTCTTACCTCAAGAGAGGGTAAGGGTGAGTTATGCAGTCAATAGTCTTTCAAACACCCACTCTGTATCAAACGGTCCGGGCTCACCTTCCGGGTGAAATTGTGTACTCCAGATTTTGGCCCGATCATTACAAATGCCTTCATTGGTTCCGTCATTTAAATTGGTAAACCACCGGTCAAAATTGCGGGGAATAGTTTTAGTTAGTACTGCGTAGCCGTGATTTTGAGAAGTGATATAACATTTGCGTGTTTTTTCCTCCTGCACTGGCTGGTTCACTCCCCGATGTCCGTACTTAAGTTTGTATGTATCAGCGCCGATTGCGAGACTTAATAATTGGTGCCCAAGACAAATTCCCAAGAAGGGAATTTTTTTGGTGAGAATTTTTTTAATAATCGCCACTGTTTCAACCCAGTTTTTTGGGTCGCCCGGACCGTTGGAACAAACGACCGCGTCAAATTTCCCAATGTCCAACGGATTCACGTTCCAGGGAATACGGGTCACTGCAATTCCCAAGTGTAATAGTTGCCGAATAATCCCGTGTTTGACACCGCAATCCAGTAAAGCAACGTGGGGAGTATTCGGTTTCGGCGCCGGATAGGAAACATTTTTTTTGCAACTGACATCTGTATACCGGTACCTGGCAGTAAATGAACGTGGCCGCATTTTTTGCCGGGAAATTGTTCCGGCAAGGACTCCGTGTGCACGTAATTTAATAGTCAGAGCGCGCGTATCAATCCGGGCAATCCCGGGAATCTTTTGCTCCGTTAACCAGTTAGCAAACGACGTTACACTTTGATAATGGAAAGGTGACTTGGGTAATGAAGACAACACCACACCATTGGCCCAGATTTTTTCTGATTCAAAATTAGCAACTAAATGTTTATCCTGAAACTGTGGTTTAGCAACACCATAATTACCAACTAAAGGATAGGTGAAAACGAGAATTTGATTTGCAAATGAGGGATCAGTCAACGACTGCTCATACCCGGTCATGGCTGTTGTAAATACTACTTCTCCCCGCATTTCGCCGTGGTATCCAAACGCTGTTCCCTGCAAAGATGTCCCATCAGTCAAGTGCAAATATGCGCTTTCCATAAATCGGAGAATCACCGGTTGAAGAGTTTTCGGAAAATGTCGGATTTTGAAATCATGCCCACGAGCCGATCATCGTCATCAACCACCGGCAATTGCCTGACCTTGCGCACGATCATGCGGGACAGCGCGCGCATCACTTCTGTATCGGGGCGGGTGAAAACAACGCGTCTACTCATGATTTTTTCAGCCGTGAGTTTTTTTAGTTTACTCAGTTTTTCTTTAATTTGTTCGTCATCATCCAGTTTACCGAGCGCCTCTTCCAGGTCTTTGTAATCCGGAAATAACTCAGCTAGCAAGTCTTCCTCGGCAATAATTCCTAAGAGTTTTTTGCGCTCATCAACGACCGGTAATCCATGGATATGTTTTTTAAAGATAATTTTCCACACCTCGTGCAGCGGCGTTTTTGGAGTAACCGTCACCACCTGGCGACTCATGAAGTTGGCAACGTTCATGGGTAATCTTTTGATTTTTCCTACTGTACGATGTTTAGGCGATCTTGTCAACTTATCGCTTATCTCTTCCCAGCTATTCACTTCTTCGGAGCAACATAGACCTAAGCTTTGTCGCAAAGCTTAGGTCTTTCATCAATGGTTACCCAAATCTTTGGTAAAATTTGAGCTTATTTTGTGATTTTTAATGAGTCCGGCGTTTACGTTTATTGAGAATCCGCAGGTCAACGATGGTTTGCCGCAAGGACAGTTGGGCCGCGGCCAGTGATTCACCGGTTGGTCTTTCATGCAGCGCTGCCAAGGCTTTAGCTTTCGCTGTCAGTATTACTTGCTCGTTAAGTTCGCCAGCGTTAACAGCGCGGGTTACCAAAACGATGACTTTGGTTTTGGTCACTTCAATAAATCCGCCACCAATTGCCAGATAATATTCATCGTTGCCGATCTTAATTTTCAGTTCCCCTTCAACCAGCTGGGCAAAGAGCGTAATGTGTCGCGGCAATATCCCCATAGCGCCTCTGGTCGAAGGCACGACTACCATGTCTACTTGTTTGGAAAATGCAATCCGGTCCGGGGTAACAATTTCAAGTTGCAACATATTATTTCACCTCATCAATCGTCCCAACCATATAGAACGACTGTTCGCTCTTTTCATCATGTTTACCTTCCAAAATCTCTTTGAAACCGCGGATGGATTCTTCACGCGAAACGTATTTACCCGGTTTAGCAGTAAACGGCTCCGCTACAAACATCGGCTGGGTGAAAAACTTCTGGATTTTGCGCGCTCGGGCAACGGTCAATTTATCCTCGGCTGATAATTCTTCCATGCCCAGGATAGCAATGATATCCTGCAGTTCCTTATACCTTTGTAATACTTTCTGTACTCCGCGCGCTACGTCATAGTGATCCTGGCCGACCACTTCCGGCGTGAGAATACGCGAGCTTGAAGTGAGCGGATCAACTGCCGGATACAAACCCTGGTCGGTGAGCGCCCGTTCCAGTGAAATGTTCGCGTCAATATGGGTAAAAGTGGCAACCGGCGCCGGATCAGTGTAATCGTCAGCCGGTACATAAACTGCCTGCACTGAGGTAATCGAGCCCTTTTTGGTTGAAGTAATCCGCTCCTGCAGGGCGCCCATTTCTGAGGCCAAGGTGGGTTGATACCCGACTGCAGAGGGAATCCGGCCTAAAAGCGCTGATACCTCACTCCCAGCTTGCGCAAACCGGAAAATATTATCGATGAACAACAACACATCCTGGTTTTCTTCGTCCCGGAAATATTCAGCCATAGTAAGTCCGGATAAGGCGACCCGGAGACGCGCGCCAGGAGGCTCATTCATCTGTCCGAAAACGAGCGCGGTTTTGTTGATGACGCCGGTTTCCTTCATCTCATTCCAGAGATCATTGCCCTCACGCGAACGCTCGCCGACACCGACAAACACTGAGACACCACCGTGAACGGTCGCAATATTTCGAATAAATTCCTGAATCAAAACGGTTTTCCCGACACCGGCTCCACCGAATACAGCCACCTTACCACCACGTAAAAACGGGGCGATGAGATCAATGACTTTGATTCCGGTCTCCAGCATCTGCGGTTTGACTTCCTGGTCGACTATTTGCGGAGCTCCCCGGTGAATCGGCCAGGCCAGTTTAGTAGGAGGTTTTGGTTTATCATCGATTGGATCACCGACGACATTAAACATCCGGCCTAAAATTTCCTTACCCACCGGCACAGTAATTGGTTGTCCAGTATTCACCACTTCCTGTCCCCGCCTGAGCCCATCAGTTGAAGCAAGCGCAATCGTCCGTACCCGCCGGTCTCCGAGATGCGCCGCTACTTCCAGGGTCAAATCTCCACCGGCCACAGTCGGACTGGTGGTGAGGAGCGCCGTATTCAGTTCCGGCAGTTTCCCTTTAAACTCCACGTCAACCACAACCCCGATAATTTGCATAATTTTGCCCTTTGTATTGTCTGCCATACTACTCCTTAATTTTTTACTACCCTTCTACCGCCAGTCGTGCGGTTACCATATCCGCAATTTCGTAGGTGATTTTTTCCTGCCGGGCTTTGTTGTATTCAAGGGTTAACAACCCTACCAGTTCATTGGCATTGTCAGTCGCATTTTTCATTGCCAGCATCCGCGCGCTATGTTCCGACGCTTCGGCTTCTAGGACCGCATCCCGGATTTGGTTTTCCAGATAATGAAACAATAAAGTATCCAGTATCTCTTCAATTGAAGGTTCAATCAAAAAATCCAGTTCTTCTTTCCGTTCGCCGGTCTGTTTCGACTCGTTCGATTTCTGTACCGTAAACTCGGCAATTGGCAATAGCTGTTTACTTATCGGCTCTTGCCGCAAGGCGGAAATAAAGTTGTTGTACACCAGATGCACCTCCCGGAATTCATCGGCTAAAAAACCTTTGGTAATATACGAAGTCAAGGCTGGAATACTCAAGCTCATTGCAGTTGTTTGGGAAAAGTCAGCCGCGAGCGTCAATTGGCGCCTGATGAGAAACTGCTCGCCTTTTTTACCCAAGCTTGCAAAGACACCGGAGCTTAATGCGTTGTCATCAAACGTGCGAACCAGATGCCGGAACAGATTGGTATTTAACCCGCCGCACAAGCCTTTATTACTGCTGATTAGGACGATCAAAGTTTTACCCTGCCCCGCTTTCTTCAAAAGCGGGTGGCTGGCAGCATCAATTCGACTCACAAACTCAGACACCATTTCGGCAATTTTTTCAGCATACGGCCGGCCCGAAATAGCGAGTGCTTGGGCCCGGCGCATTTTGGACGCGGCCACCATTTGCATGGCTTTTGTGATTTGGGCAATATTTTTTGCCGATCTGATTCTACCTCTAATTAACCGTTCATTTGCCATAGTTACAAGATATCGAGCCTTTAACTTGCCGCTTCGTTATTTGTTTCCGGACTGCGTTCTTCTTTAAAGGAAGTAATTGCGGTGACTAATTGTTGCTCGGCTTCAGAACTTAGTTTTTTCTCCGCTTTAAGAGCGGCCAGCAGTTTTCGTTCGTGAGTTTTGATGTAATCCAGAAAACCAGCGGCAAATCCGGCAATTTCGGCTACCGGTATACTATCCAGGTGTCCATTGGTACCGGCCCAGATTGTGACTACCTGTTCTTCAAACGGTAAGGGTGCATATTGCGGTTGCTTCAAAAGTTCGGTCATCCGCGCTCCCCGTTCAATTTGCGCTTTGGTCACCGGGTCAAGGTCTGAAGCAAACTGGGCAAATGCCGCGAGCGACCGGTATTGCGCCAGATCAAGCTTAAGTTTACCAGCTACCTGTTTCATGGCTTTGGTCTGGGCTGCACTTCCGACGCGAGAAACTGACAGACCGACGGCAATTGCCGGCCGAATCCCGGAATAAAATAAATCCGGCTCGAGAAAAATCTGGCCATCGGTAATTGAAATTACGTTGGTCGGAATATATGCAGACAAATCACCGGCGAGCGTCTCTATAATCGGGAGCGCCGTAATTGAACCGCCGCCGTTGGCTTTATTCAGACGACATGCCCGTTCCAGTAAGCGTGAATGTAAGTAAAACACATCACCCGGATACGCCTCACGGCCGGACGGCCGGCGCAAAATCAGTGAAATTTGTCGGTATGCCCAGGCATGCTTTGATAAATCATCGTAGACAACGAGGGCATCTTTGCCCTGATCCATAAAAAATTCGCCGATTGCGGCTCCGGCATAAGGGGCTAAGTATTGGAGCGAGGCCGGGTCAGCAGAATTTGCGGCGACGATAATTGAGTGGTTTAAGGCGCCGTGCTGATTTAAAATCTCAACCAGCTGTGCGACACGGGCGGCCTTTTGGCCGATTGCCACATAAATGCAAATTACGCCGCTGTCTTTTTGATTGATGATCGTGTCAACTGCGATTGCGGTTTTCCCCACCCCCCGATCCCCAATAATCAACTCCCGCTGTCCCCGGCCAATCGGAATCATCGCGTCAATTGCCTTGATTCCAGTCGCAAGCGACGTATCAACTGACTGGCGCTGGGTCACCCCCGGTGCCCGTTTTTCAATCGGATACCAATCTTTACTGTTAATTTCACCTTTGCCGTCAAGCGGACGGCCCAGCGGATCAACCACCCGACCAATGAGTTCATTGCTCACCGGAATTGAAAGCAGTTTCCCGGTGTTTTTTACCTCATCGCCTTCCTTGAACCGTAAATAGTCGCCGAGAATGATGATGTCGACACTGTCTGCCTCCAGGTTAATGGCAACACCTAGAATCCCGCCCGGAAACTCGACCATTTCCATCATCGCCACCCCTTGCAACCCATTTACACGGGCGACCCCATCGGCTATGGTTTCAATTTTTCCGGTGAGTTTTTCTTCTATTCCTGGTTTATGCGCCGAAATCTTTGAAAGTAATTGTTTTGCAATATCTTTATCCATAGATTTTAACCGGCTTTTCGTAGATCCAGAACCAGCTTCCTAAGTTCATTGGTAATTGAAGCATCCAACTTCCAGTCGCCAACCGTAATCCTGAATCCACCCAGAAGTTCTGGTTTTACGCTGTATTTCACTTCAATGCCATGTTTCAAAATAGTTACCAGTTCTTTTTCCAGTAATTTTCGTTCCTCAGAGTTTAGTTCCACTGCACTCTCAACAAAAGCAATGGTGTACCCTTTGGTTTTTTCAACTGCTTCAAATAATCCATGATGAAATTCATCAATGAACGCTTCTGCCCGCTCCGACTCCATAAGCGACAGAGCAGTATCAATAACTTTGGCGTTATTTAACTTCATGAGCTTTGGCTATTTTTGCGAGCTGACTGGTAACCAACTGGTGTTGATTGGTTGACGTCAATACGTCAGGCAAAATCTGCTGCACCATGGCTGCCGCAATATCCACCGTTTTGCCGGCCAACTCGCGCGACATTTTCTCGAACTGGGCCTCCAGTTCTTTTTGCTGACGCACCTTGAGTGAAGCTACTTCCTGGTGTCCGGCGGCGACAATATCATCCCGCAGCCGCTGGGCATCTTTCTTGGCGTTTTCCACAATCACCCGTGCCTCATCCCGCGCTTCACGCAGCGTTTCCTGTTTCCGCTTCGTCATTTTCTCTTCTTCAAGCTGCGCCTTTTCACTCCAAGCCAAGCCTTCCTCAATCCTGCGCCGGCGTTCGTCGAGTGCCTTTAAAATAGGCTTGTATAAAAACTTAGTCAGCACAAACAGCACAATTGAAAAATTGAGAATTTGTGTCAATAGTAATGGTAATTCAACTCCTAATGCTTCCATAAAAAGTGATTAGTGATTGGTAATCAGAAATCAGAATTCAGTACTACGGCTTACATCTACCAATTTACTGAATTATGTAAATTTAATAATAAGTGCGATAACAAGGGCGTAAATTGCAATTGCTTCGGCAAACGCCAGTCCCAAAGTCATCGCGGTTCGAATATCATTGGATGCTTCGGGATTTCTGGCCATTGCTTCAACTGCTTTGGATGCGATCATGCCGATGGCTAAAGCAGGAATGCCGCCGCCAAGCGCAATGGTTAATCCAGTCATAATTGTTTTCGGATCCATAATTAATTAAGCACCTCCTTCCCATTTCGGGCATCTACAGTTTAGGTTAATGCGCTGCCTCATGTCCATGCGCTGTCGTTGCCATGTTCAAAAATACCGCGGTTAACATCGAGAAAACCAAAGCCTGAATCACGCCGACAAATAGCTCAAGTCCGATAAACGGCAATGGTGCAATCACCGGCATCAAAAATGCAATTACTGTTAATAGCACTTCACCGGCAAAAATATTGCCAAACAGCCGGAAGGCAAATGAAATCACCTTTGCCAATTCTGAAATCAGTTCCAAAATTCCTAAGAAAAAATCAATTGGGTTTGCGAAGTTGATAAATTTTTTCAAATAACCTAATCCGAGTGATTTAAATCCAAAATACTGAAGTGAAAAAACTGCAACTAAGGCGAGCGCGAGCGTGGTATTTAAATCAGCAGTTGGTCCGCGAAAAAGCGGTACGGCTTTGTGTTCACCTGTGTTACTTACCCCACGAACTTCATCGGAAGTTAATTCTGGTTTTAACCCTGTCGTAACTATCTGTTCAACTGCGGCAACTTGAGTGACCAGCGCATGCTCGCTTGAATTTGAACTTTTGGGCGTGATTTTAATCGAGCCAACTCCAGGCAGGAGTCCTGACCAGTTGGAAATCATCACAAACAAAAAAATACTGGCCAGGAGCGGAAAAAACTGCTTGATTTTATCTTTTCCGACTACACTTGCAAATAAACCATAGAGCATATCAAGGATCATTTCCGCAACCTGCTGCAAGTTACCGGGGATGAGTTGAATCGAACGCGTGAAAAAGTAGGTGAGGATAAATAAGATCGCCATGACAACCCAGGTAGTCAGGAGCGAATTGGTTATCGGTAAACCAAAAAGCGATCCAATTTTTTCAGCTGAAAGTGATATGTGTGGTCCCATGTGCCACTTTCTTCTTATGAAACGAACTTTTTAATTTACTTGAGTGAATACGCACTGTACGAGTTCATTTTTTACCTCTTTTTATAATATCATCAACGATCCGGAACAGATTTACAAATGACAGAATAATCCCGCCAAACAGAAGCGAGAGCGTCAATTTCGGTGCGGTGTTAAATCGCTTATCCAGCCACACACCCACGAGCGCTCCCACTACAATCGGAATGGCAATTGAATATCCAATTTCCGATGCCAGTCCGATCGAAAAGATCTTGATATCTTTCTCTATCTTACTCGGTTCTTCAACTACCGTAAACTTGCGGTTCTCATCGAGTTTGAGAACTTTGCGTTTCCGTGCGTTCATTGTAAGTTAAAAATGGCGTTAAGTCAATACAAATTGTGCAACTTCTACTGCACAAACACATCATTTGCCAAAACTGCCAGCCGCTCATCTTTTTCACTAACCTTGCCTTTAATAATCACCACTGTATCGACCAGTAGGTTATTTTTAGCTGTTGCAAAAAGACGCGGAAAAATTACCACTTCAATGCTGCCGGTCAAATCAGACAGGCGCAGGAACGCCATTTCTTTGCCCCCTGACTTGGTAATAATTTTCTTGACGGTACTAATTATACCGCCAACCACAACTGAAGTGTCAACGTCGGCGCTCGATATCGAGCCGATTTCATGCGACACTTTATTGGCAATTTTGTTGAGATGCGCGCTCATCGGGTGTTCGGTTAGATAAAACCCCAGGAGTTCTTTTTCAAAACGCAAAAGTTCCGGCCGTGACAATTCTTCCATTTCCGGCAAACGATCCTGGACCTCGGGTGTTTTTTCCTCTTCGCTGTCAAACAAACCTACCTGACCGCCTTGGGTTTTCTTTCTGAGTTTATGCGCGGCTTCGGTTATTTCCGGTAATGCCGTCAGCATGGCGGCGCGTTTGCCATACTGATCGAGCGCTCCGGCTTTAACGAGACTCTCAAGCGTTTTCCTGTTCACTTTGGATAAATCTACGCGGTTACACACATCATGGAGTAAGGTAAATGACCCATCTCTACGTCTGGCTGCCAGAATTGAGTCAATCGCCGCACTGCCCACATTTTTAATCGCTGACAAACCAAACCGGATCTTTGGCACTTTGGTGCCTTCAATACTGAATTCTATTTCTGATTTGTTAATGTCGGGAGCCAAGAGCGGAATCTGCATCCGCTTGCACTCCTCAACAATCATGGTCATTTTTTCTTCCCGGATAGAACCCGTGGCAACTCGCGACTCGGCAGTCAAAATCGCCGTCATAAATTCAATCGGGTAGTGCCGCTTTAAATACGCAGTCTGGTAGGCAATCATTGCATAACAGGCCGCGTGGGCTTTGTTGAATCCGTAACCGGCAAATGGTTCAATCAGATGAAAAATTTCGCGCGCGCGCGCGTCGGTGATGCCGTTTTTCTTGCAGCCGGCAATAAATTTTTCTTCCTGTTTTTTCATGTCAGCCGGGATTTTCTTGCCTACGGCTTTACGCAGTTTGTCCGCATCTTCCCAGGAATACCCGGCAAGAGTAATTGCGGTAAGCAACACATCGTCCTGATAGGCAATAATTCCGTATGATTGCTTGAGTACGGTCTCCAGTTTTGGATGCGGGAAGGTGATTTTGCTGGGATCGTGTTTGCGGCTGATAAATTCCGGAATCACCTGCATCGGTCCTGGCCGATACAGCGCCACCATAGCCATGAGATCAAACACCGTGGTCGGTTGCAGTTCTTTAATGTAGCGGCGCATGCCGCTTGATTCAAGCTGAAAAATTCCGGTGGTTTCACCTTTTGCCAGTAACGCGAAAGTGGACTGATCGGTGAGCGGAATCCGCGTAATATCAATAACTTCACCGTGTAGTTCTTTGATAAACCGCAAAGTCTCACCGATAATTGTCAAATTCCGTAAACCCAGAAAATCCATTTTCAATAATCCCACCCCATCCTCACCGACCGTATACATATCGTACTGGGTGACGATTTTTTCGCCTTTGGTTTCTTTCTGGAGCGGCGTGTATTCAACCAACGGCTTATCGGCAATCACGACTCCCGCCGCATGTACCGAGGCGTGCCGAGCCACCCCTTCAAGTTTTTGTGATAAATCCAGCAGTCGTTTGGTTTCCAGTTCGGTATTGTACGCAACTGATAAGTCCGGCGATTGTTTGAGAGCTTTACTAATCGTCATCCCAAATCCCTGCGCCCCAAACGGGATCAGTTTGGCAATCCGGTCAGGCTGGGCATAGGGCATACCCAAAGCTCGACCTGTATCACGGACTGCAGCCCGCGCCTCCATGGTACCAAAGGTGATAATCTGCGCCACTTTATCAGCGCCGTATTTCTCCGTCACATAAGCAATCACTTCATCCCGACGGTTATCGGCAAAGTCGAGGTCAATGTCAGGCGGCGACGGCCGATAAGGGTTAAGAAACCGTTCAAACGGCAAATTGAAAAAAAACGGGTCAATGCCGGTAATGCCTAAACAATAAGAAATAATTGATCCGGCAGCCGAACCCCTTCCGGGTCCCACAAAAATCCCCTGCTGCTTTGCCCAGTTGACGAAATCCGCCACAATCAAAAAATACGTTGAGTACCCTTTTTTATGAATAATCGAAAGTTCGTAGTTAAACCGTTCTTCTTTTTCCGAAGTAAACGAATCACCGTACACGCGTGCGGCTCCGGTTCGGGCCAGTCTAGTCAGAAATGTGTCAGCCGTTTCGCCTTCCGGCACCGCAAACGCCGGCAAGATCCACTTCCCGAGTTGAATCTCAAGCTCGCACAGATCAGCAATTTTGCGGGTGTTGGCAATTGCATCCGGATACTGCAAGAATAACTCCTGCATTTCCGTACTGCTGCGCAGATAAAAATCTGGGGAACTGGCGAGCGACAACGGCCGATTGCTTTCAAGGATCGTGTGCTGCGTCTGCACGCAGAGTAAAATTTCGTGCGCCTCAGCATCATCGGGATTGACATAATGCACGTCATTGGTCGCAACCAATGGAATTCCTAAGTTCCGTGATAATTCAACCAGTTTTTTATTGACAATTTCCTGTTCCGCAATTGCCGGATGCACCTGCAACTCCAGATAAAAGTGGTGCTCGCCAAATAGAATCATATACTCACGGGCTTTTTTTTCTGCGGCCGTGTCCTGATTGTTGAGGAGTAACGACGGAATCTCGCCGTTTAAACAGCCAGACAAGGCAATTAAACCTTCACTATGCTGACGCAACAACTCGATATCAATCCGAGGTTTATAATAGTAGCCTTCGAGGTGCGCGCTGGTCACCAGTTTCAGTAAATTTTTGTAGCCAATGTTATTTTTTGCAAGCAGCACCAGGTGAAACTGGTCTTTATCAACGCCGGCCTGTTTGTCAAACCGACTGCGTTTGGCTACATACGTCTCAACGCCAATAATAGGTTTAATGCCGGCGGCAATTGCCTGCTTGTAAAATTTAATCGTGCCGTACATGGCACCGTGGTCAGTGAGTCCCACGCTATCCATCCCCAACTCTTTAGTTTTACCAATGAGATCTTCCATGCGCGCAAGGCCATCCAGCAGCGAAAATTCCGAGTGCACGTGCAGATGTACAAAATCAGCCATATATTTCCAATAACTCCCCTCTCCTTATTAAGGAGAGGGTCAGGGTGAGGTTAAGTAGCCCTACTGTAGCAAATAATGCTTACTAAATCTAGCAGTATCGTTCTGGTGTTATAATACTTTTTATGAGTATTCAAGGTGAAATTCTTTCGAAATATTTCAGAGAATTAGACGACTTTAACGCAATGAGTATCGTAATGAGACGACAAGACCTAGTTGTTAGGGCGATTATTGGTAAGCGTAACCTTGAGGTAGAAGGTAGTGTTCCGCTATTTTTTACTATTCCGACAATAGAAAGCAGTGAAAATTTTCCTACCGTATATTGGAGTATTCTAAATTTAACCTGGTCACATCTTGGATCAGTTAATTCTATCAGCAAATTACATATTGTAACGGAGCAAATGGGCGAAATTCCTTTCAAACATAAAAACCAAATACTTTCTCTTCCCCGATACATTGATCACACGCTTCGCAAGCTTCCAAGTACAGAAGATGAGTTGGTTTTACTTGCTGACCGGCGCGTAGCTCACCTGATTACGGCCAATAATCCAACTCAAGAAGTCAATGATAAGATTGGAATGTACACTGTTCAACTACCTGCAGGAAATGTCCGCTTGTTGGTCCCGCCTCTTGCTTCCTGCTGATTAGATTGCTCAAGCACCCGGTCGAGCACCCGGCGGGTGGGTTTAGCTTGACACCTGTTCTCTGCATCAAGTCTTTAATGTTTCCTCAAGTTTCGCGCAAATCTCCTGTGCATCTGCTTTCCCCTTCAATTCTTTCATACACTGGCCGACCAGAAACATGAGTACTCCGGTTTTGCCTGCTTTATAATCAGCAACCGCCTTTGAGTTTTGCAAGAGGACCTCTTGCAAAACTTGTTGCAACAGTCCGGGATCGACTGTAACTTTTCGTTTTGCTTGAGCTATCTGTTTAATGAGTTCTTCAGGGCTTATCTTTACAATATGAATTTTTTTATTTAACAACCAGTTTGCTGTGTCCTTTGCGCTTACTTCATTTTTCTTGATACTTGATACTTGATACTTGATACATTTTTCAAAGTAATCTGCCAACTCCTTGTTTTCGGTGAGTCGAATTGCGTCAACTTCAGGCAATTGATATGTGTTAACAAATCGAATAATTTTTTCATCAGGTAATTCAGGAATTTGGGATTTGAGATTTGTAATTTGAGATTTCTCCCACCGCATCGGCGGCAAATCCGGATCTGGAAAATACCGATAGTCATGCGCTTCTTCTTTAATCCGTTGTGAATAAGTGACGCCTTTTTTCTCATCCCAACCTCGCGTTTCTTGGATCGGTGTTTCACCACGATCTAATAATTCAATGTGCCGGTTGACTTCAAAGTCAATCGCCTTTTTGACAAAATTAAACGAATTGATGTTCTTCACTTCGACTTTGTAATTCGGTAATTCTATTCTCTTGCCACTTACTGCTAACCGCCTACCGCTCACTGAGATATTCGGCTCTAGCCGCATGCTGCCTTTTTCCATCTCCGCATCAGAAATGTCGAGGTAACGGACAATCTGGTGCAGTTTTTTCAGAAACGCCTTTGCCTCTTCAGAAGAATGGATATCCGGTTCAGTCACAATTTCAACTAAAGGCACTCCGGAACGATTGAAGTCTATAAGCGATATCTTCTTCCCTTGTACAGTGGCATGTAATAATTTTCCCGTATCCTCTTCCAAATGTACGCGGGTGATCCTAATCCGTTTTTTATTTGTCATCCCGACCGAAGGAGTGAAACGACGAGTGGAGGGATCTCTTACACCAGATACTGATAAATTAGATTCCTCGACTACGCTCGGAATGACAAGAAAACCGTTTACCGCAAGCGGCTGGTCATACTGACTGATTTGATACCCTTTGGGTAAATCCGGATAAAAATAATTTTTCCGGTCAAATTTACTAAATAAAGGAATCTCGCACCCCAATGCCAAGCCTAATTTAATCGTCCACTCAATTGCCTTTTTATTGGCTACCGGCAAGGCACCGGGCAACCCCAAACACACCGGACAGGTGTACATATTTGGCTTGGGCGCATGGAACGGGTCATTTTTGCAGCCGCAAAACATTTTGCTTTTGGTCTTCAGCTCGACATGGATTTCCAAACCGATAATGGGAACGTAGTTATTCATAATTTTTTCTCATTTCATAACTCACCCTATCCGTTCGGCTGAGCTCACGGCCGAAGCCCTCTCTTATCTTAGGAGAGGGAATTACCTCCTCTTAAGATAGGGGGGGTGAGGAGGGGTTATGCTGCTTCGATTAGATTTGGTTTTCTTTTATGCCAATCAGTAACCTGTTGATACGCATGTCCAACTTGAAACAACAATGACTCGGTAAACATTTTCCCAACCAACTGCATACCAATCGGTAGCCCGGTTGCGGTAAATCCGCAAGGTAATGCAAGTGACGGCACACCCACAGGATTCTGTGTGACTGTATAAACATCAATCAGTAAATTCTGCATCGGATCATCAACAGCTTTCCCCAACCTCGTCGGTGGATGTGGAGTGACCGGCATGAGAAGTACATCACACTGGGTAAACGCTTTTTCGTATTCTTTAATAAATAAAGTTCTACCCTGCTGGGCTTTTTTGTAGTACGCGTCGTAGTATCCGGCAGAAAGCGCATACGTACCTACCATAATCCGGCGTCTGGTTTCAGGAGTAAAGTATTCACGACCCAACCCATATCGTATTCCATCATAACGGCCTAAGTTAGAACTGGTTTCACTCGGCGCAATTAAGTAGTAAACCGCCAAACCGTAGGTTAACATCGGCATGGAAATTTCCTTGATTCTAAAACCCAAACTTTCCAACTCCTTCGCTGCAACTTCAGTACTTTTTTTTATTTCCAAATCAAGTCCTTCACTAAAACATTCCTTAGGTAAACCAATCACGGTATCTTTTGAAGAAATATTTAATAACTCTTCAAAATATGGGGGAACTGGATGTGGTGAATTGGTGGCGTCGTATGGATCTTTCCCGGCAATTGTTTCCAAAACAAGCGCACAGTCCTCAACAGTTTTTCCCATTGGGCCAACCGTATCAAACGACGAAGCATAAGCGATACAGCCATAACGGGATACCCGACCATAGGTCACTTTAAGCCCGGTGATATTGTTCCACGAAGCCGGATTACGAATCGAACCCCCTGTATCCTCTCCAATTCCAAATACAGCCATACGCGCCGCGATTGCCGCAGCGTTCCCACCACTTGATCCACCTGCGACGCGACTGGTATCGTATGGATTCTTAACTGGTTTATAATCGGTGTTCTCGTTCGTTGCCCCGTGTCCCCACGCATCCATATTCATTTTGCCGATGAGAATTGCACCGGCATCCAAAAGCTTTTGATAGACTGTGGCGTTGTATTGTGAAATATGGCCATTCAATACATGAGAAGCTGCCGAAGTCAGAATGCCTTTGGTGTTATATGTATCCTTGAGAATAAATGGCAATCCATGCAGTGGAGAACTGGAACTTGTTCGTTGCGCATCTCTCTGCAGAGCGATTTTTAAAACGTCTGGTTTTTTAATTAATGTTATAAATGCGTTTATTTTTGGGTTAACTTGATTAATTGTTTGATAGCATTCCTCAATCAAATCAACTGAAGTAAATTCTTTATTTCGTAAACCCTTGGCGAGCTCGGCAATAGTTTTGTCAAGTAACATAAACTTATTCTTCTTCAAAAATCGCGTCTACCACAAAATAACCGTCGTGAGTATTTTTAGCATTACGCAAGGCTTCTTCTTGCACGAGCATTCTCTCCTCATCTACTTCATCTTCCCGAAAAACATTGATTTGGCCAGTAACTTGGTGCGTAGGCTCAACTCCGGTTGTATCAACTTCTTGAAGTTGGTTTACCAGATCAATAATAAATCCCAATTCTGTTTCCAGTTTCTTTTCCTCAGCTTCCGTCACCGGAATATTTGCCAATTGAGCAATATGGTGCACGTCAGCTGCAGAAAAGGTAGTTTTATTTTTCATCCCAGGTAGTAGATTTTCGATTTTTTAAAAAAATGTGTCAAAGATTTGTTCAGTCGGTTAGAAAATTTAATAATGTTGATATATTCTACCAGGAAAGATATTTTCTATCGAAAATTCACTACCTGGCATCTCTATCGCGTATTATAGCGCAAAATACGCAGCAAAAAAATCTTTACAAATTCTGTTATACTCAATTCATATGAGTGTAACCTATCTGGACGTAAAAATTGCAAACCTGATAGATCCGCAAAGGTCAAAAAAAGTTCAGTTTCTGGTTGACTCCGGGGCTGTTTATTCAGTGGTGCCGGAAAAAGATCTGAAGCAACTGGGAATTACTGACACCGATACGGAACGCTTCACCTTGGCAAATGGTGAAGTGATTGAAAAAGCAGTAGGAAATGCACTTTTCGAATTTCAGGGTAAAAAACGTTCATCTCCGGTTGTGTTTGGGGCAAAGGACGTATATCTGCTTGGCGCCGTTACTCTTGAATCTCTGGGAGTAATACTCGACCCAATCAACCGTCAACTTCGACCTTTACCGATGCTCATGATGTAACCATCCATGAAACTCTACCAAAAGTTGTTTCAACAAATGCTGGCCGACAACGAAAGCCTCTTTTCCCGGTTTAAAGATGTACATGATCGTTACATCCAGGATTGCATAACCAATAAACAAGAGTTTAATACAGTCGGCGCTGAGGTCCTTGAGGTCATTCGCAAATACGAAAACCAACTCGTCGGCAGTACCGAACGCAGCCAGTACAGTAAATTCTCCACCCAGCTTTCTGAAAAATTCTGGTCAGGCGTGCGGCAACTGTTTCCCAAGATTGACTTTGTGGGAGTAAAGTAATGAAAATGGTTCACATTTAATGTATACTACATCGATACAAAAAATATGAGTAACTGGAAAGAAGACGCAGAGCGAATGGCAACTGTCCACGCACAAAATGCAGGATTGGTGAATCCTGATAACCCTAAGGTTATCAAACTTCATAATGAAATATTTGCCCAATTAAAGGTAGCGGAAGTTTTGCAATGGATTTTGGACCAGGCAAATTCACCGGATGCGGGCGATGCAAGCAAGGCAGGATTTCATAATCAACTGGTTACATTAAATAGGGGTTTTGACGAACGATTTGTATTGACGCGTCCTGAAAATTCTGCAAAGCTTGGGATAGCAAGTGAAATCGGAAACACTTTATTGGTAGTTGGTATCGATACGGTCAGATACATGCCTTTAAAAGCGGCAATAGTGTATACCCAACGTGTCAATCCAAATAATGCAGATTTGGCGATTAAAATTAATGAATGTTCCAACGAAGACGGCTTGGGTAATTTTATTATGCGTAGCTTACTGGAAACGCCAATCTCACACTTCAACCATACGATTAGAGAACTTACTCCAGCACTGCACGAGCAATACAAAGGCTACTTCAATTCAGATAAATCTACTCTCCTCGCCTAGGTTCCCAAGTTACAAATAATTTTGTCATGCCCTTATTGGTTCCATCTGTTTGAACGAGCCACCAACCTGTTGGAAGATTTACAGAATCCTTTTGAAAATTCGTCAACCCTGTTGAAAAAGTTATTATTTCATCTGATGGATACAGCTCATACTGACCAGCTGCTTTACTCATTGTATCAACATTAAACTGAACAGCAATACCCGAATTACCAAGTAAATCAGCTAATATAAGTGCGGCCTCATGACTTGAAAGGTTCCGGTGTCGATTGCTTTTCGCTAAAAAAAACAACCTGTCTGAATTCAAGGAAAACACCAATTGACCATCCTGATTACTTAGTTTTTCCGGCTTATATCTAGGCAGCAGGCGCTTGATTCGTTCACCTGTAGTCATACATGCTGGTTAACTGGAATTACCTACTCTTTTTCGCAACCGCTTCTCTAGCCTTGTATTCTAAATCATCCGGCAGAGAAGTCAAATGCTTGCTGACACCCGGCGGGTGGTATTAGCTTGACACCTATTCTTTATACCTTATTTACTGCTGCCTTCTGTGCCTGAAACTCCAACTCATCATTTAGGGTAACAAGTTTAATTTCTCTCTGGTATTTAACTTCCAAAGCTTTTTGGATTAACAAATCAGCCAGATGCGGGTTTTTGGGCAGCAGCGGTCCGTGAAAATACGAGCCAATTGCGTTTTTATAGATTGCGCCTTCATAATCGTCTTCTCCGTTATTGCCAAAACCTTTAATTACTTTTGCCAGCGGCTTTATATTTTTTCCTAAATACGTCCTTCCGCCGTGGTTTTCAAACCCCACTATAATTTTTCCAAATTTTGAATTTTTAATTCTGAATTTTGAATTAATGAGTTCTGCAGTCACATTTCCAATCTGCCGCTTGGTCTGATCACCCAGATGCTTGGTGTAGAGATCAAAAATCCCGGCACCGGGAATTTTCTCGCCTTGATACGGCTGGTAATAGTGTCCGGCAAACTGGTAAGCCGCGCACACCAGGAGTGCGGGAATATTTTTTTCAATCATTTTTTTCATTACCGGCGCTTTTTTATGTAAAAAATCATCGCTCACCAGTTTCTGCTGCCGGTCCTGTGCCCCTCCCATAAACAAGAGGTCGCTCTCCCCGAGTTGCGATAGGGGAGACTCAAGTGTAATTTCCTGGATTTTAACCTCGATCCCGCGCCACTCGCAGCGTTTTTTAAGGACAATTATATTTCCCCGATCCCCGTAGGTCGACATGAGATCCGGATAAAACCAGGAAATAGTTAAGTTCATAAAGTAATGTGTTATAAAGTTATAGGTTTGTAAGACAATATCATTTCGATCCGCCTTGGGCGTATCCTCGCAATGACATTCTATAGAATCTTCTTCCCTCCCAAAATCTTCCGTACTTCCAACATTGCCGAATAGGTGGGTAAAACATAAAGCGTCTCCCCTGTCCTAATATTTTTTAGTCCTGTTTCAAGTGCCTGAGCCGGATTCGGTTCAATCTGTAATTGGTCATTGAGTTCTGTGTTCTGAGTTTTCTGCGAATACTTAATTCTTAACGCCATATCATGTACTCGATCCCCACTCACAATAACTGTAATATTGTTCGGAATCGTTTCAAAATCTACGTCCCAAATCCAGGACACATCCCGGCCATCCGGAATCCGGTCGTTCAACATGAGTAACAATACTTTAGGTTTTAATTCCAGAACAGTTCGCAAAGACGCGTTAAATCCAGTTGGGTTTTTCGAAAGAAAGAGTTTTATCTTTTTTAGGCCAACTGTAAATTCTTCCTGCCTGCCAAATGCGGGTTGAAAATTTTGCAAGGCGATCTGTGTTATTTTATCGTCAAGATCTAACGACTTTGCTACGCTCAGTGCCGCCAACGCATTATATTCATTGTATAAACCTGGTAATCTAATTTTTACCCTGGTTACCTGCGGTTTTGGCCGCTTTGCACCACAGTGATTACATTTCCAGATCCCCAAATGCGAAAAATAAATGCCAGAATAATCCAGGTGGTGCCCGCAGTTTAAACAAAACGTTGAGTCAGTCGCGTGCTCATGAGTTTTGAGAAACTGTTTCTTGTCTTCAATTCCAAAATAGGTAATAGTTTCTGTCATCCCGAGCGCAGTCGAGGGATCTACTTCATTTCCCCTTCGATGTGCTGCTGTATTAGATTCCTCCACTTCGGTCGGAATGACATTTTTAATTTTAATTCCCAAATGCGCTATCAACGGATCATCTGCATTGAGAACGTATAAAATCTCTGAATCGCTGATTTCTGATTTCTGATTTCTGATTTCTTGTAATGCTTTCCCCCACTTTTCCGCAATCACATCCACTTCTCCATACCGGTCCAATTGGTCACGAAATAAGTTAAGAAGAACCAGAATTAACGCTTTGTCATTCCGAGCGAAACCGCCGGCAGGCGGTGCAGTCGAGGAATCTTTTACACCAGATTTTGGTTTGTGATAGATCCCTCCATGCGTCTCACTTAGTCGGGATGACAATTGAGAAATTACAATCGGCAAACTATTCTCATCTACCTCAAACACTCCCCAATCAGCAGTTAATTTACCAAACCAGTTTGCATTTTGAATACAAGCTGAAACTACACCATTGAGTAAATTTGCTCCGCTACTATTGTGCACGACTGAGTAACCATGTTGCTCAAGAATTTTCACAATCATAAGGGAGGTGGTCGTCTTGCCGTTTGTCCCGACAACCACAATAATGCCTTTTTTAATGTGCTTAACCAAATCCTGAAGGATGTTCGGATTCAGAGTAAGTGCAATTTCCCCTGGCCACGTCCCCCCGGCTCCCAGTTGAAAAAGCTGGGTAACTATGTATACTGTCTTGGAAATTAATATAGACAGCGATGTTTTCACTGTCCTAGTATAACAAGCTTCAAATAATTATGTCGGCTGAAAAGAAAAATTTGCTGCGGGGTATATTTAATACTAACGATTATTCAGAACTACGTAAGCGTGCAAAGATTCATGCGGGTCTTGTTTTAGGACAGTCTGGCTCTTTTAGCATTGGATTAGCAGCACAATTATTAACTTTTCCCGCGCTGGATTTACGTATATACGGAATTGAAGTCGCGGCTATCATTCTTTCAGGATCCCTGTGGGCTCATTATGATGAAGATAGTAATATAATGAACGAAAGGCATACAAAATTGGCGGTGGGCAACATGAAGGCAATTCTTCAGAACGAATTTCATTCAGATGATGTCAATATCTTACATGGTGCATTCGTAACCCTTTATGAAAATGCTGTCGAATACAAAGTTCCAATCCGTCAACTTGTTCATACACTTAACAACCAAGCTGTTTCAACTGATAAAATTAAAAATCCAACTACTGACCTTGAAATAGTCGCATATGTGGTTCGTTCAGAATGGCTATCAGTTCATAATATACAATCAAATTCCTATGATACAATAAATAACGCTACCATGGCGCTTGACATGACTTTAAGCTTACTTGAAGGCGCCTCGGCCAAAGATGTACTCGAAGCATTAAATGGAGGCGGTGAATCTCCCACACAACCTCTCTGGTTTGAAGCAGGTAAGGTTAACAAGCAGACTGCAAATACAGAAAATTCCCGACTTACAGATGAACATCAAGTATTTCTGACATCACTGAGCGACATAGACGGTATAGAGCAACTTGACAATTTTAAAGAAGAATCCTAATTCGGTAAATTGAACCCAACCTTATTGTTCTTCCAGTCCATCTTTACCTTTTCCCCACTCGGAATCTTTTTCTCGATAATTTGGAGTGCCAGTTCGTCAAGGATTTCATCCTGGATGGCGCGTTTGAGGGGCCGGGCGCCGAACTGCGGATCAAAACCAGCTTCAACCAGATGTTTTTTAAGTTGCAAAGTAAACTCAACGACCAGTTTTTGTTTTGATAAACGGTTTTTCAACTCGTTAAGTTGCAGGTCAACAATTTTCGTTAATAGCTCAGCTGATAACGAATTATAAATCACAATCTGATCCAGGCGGTTTAAAAACTCCGGCCGGAAGTATTTGTGCACCACTTCTAGGACTTTCGTCCGTGCTACCCTCTCCGACTTTTCCTCCTGTAAAATCTCACTGCCGAGGTTTGAAGTCATAATCAGTATCGTATTTTTGAAATTTACAGTCCGGCCGCGTCCATCAGTCAGCCTGCCCTCATCCAGAATCTGTAAGAAAATATTGAAAATTTGCGGGTGCGCTTTTTCAATTTCATCAAACAGAATCACTGAATACGGTTTCCGGCGTACCGCTTCGGTGAGTTGTCCCCCTTCATCATATCCGACGTAACCAGGCGGGGCGCCAATCAGCCGCGCCACCGTATGTGGCTCCTGATATTCACTCATGTCAATCCGGATCAAAACCTTGTCATCGTTTAATAAATACTCAGCTAAAGTTTTGGCAGTTTCAGTTTTACCAACTCCCGTTGGTCCCAGAAAAAGAAACGAACCAATCGGTCGATTTTCTTCAGAAATTCCGGCCCGATTCCGACGAATTGCATTGGCGATTTTTTTCAGCGCCTCGTCCTGTCCGAGCACCCGCTTGCGCAGTTCATCTTCAAGGTGAACGAGTTTCTCAACCTCAGAACTTAACAACCGCGCTACCGGTACACTTACCCAGCGCGAAACTACCTGCGTAATATCTTCATCAGTCACCTCTTCACGCAATAATTGTTCTTCTTGGGGAATTTGAGCTAGCTGATTTTCAAGTTGTTTAACTGTTTTCTCTATTTCCGGAATTTTGCCATACTTCAGTTCTGCGGCTTTTTCAAGTAACGCCTCACGCTCGGCTTTTTCAAGTTCCAGTCGCAGCTTGTCGAGTTCAACACGTGATTTTTGCAGTTTGCCAATAATTTCTTTTTGCTCCTCCCAACGTTTAGTCAAAACTCGTTCCGTTTTCTTCAAATGATTAATTTCTGCTTCAAGGGTCTTGCGCCGCTCTTTGTTATCCTTTTCCCGTTTCACTGCAGCGAGCTCTATCTCAAGCTGGGTAATTTTGCGCTTCATTTGATCCAGTTCATATGGCCTGCTTTCCGTGTCAATTTTCAGAGTTGAAGCTGCCTCATCAATCAAATCAATAGCCTTGTCTGGCAAAAAGCGATCAGTAATGTAGCGGTTGGAAAGCGAAACTGCAGCAACAAGAGCATTATCGGTAATCCGGATGCCATGATGGATTTCGTACTTTTCTTTGAGCCCGCGTAAAATTACCAGTGCGTCTTCACCTGCAGGTTCGTTGACATACACAGGTTGAAACCGGCGCTCTAAGGCGGCATCTTTTTCAATAAACTGGCGGTATTCTTTGACTGTGGTTGCGCCAATGGCATGCAGCTCTCCGCGCGCCAAGGCGGGTTTCAATATATTAACCGCATCCATTGATCCGCCAACCGAGCCTGCACCAACCAACGTGTGTAACTCATCCAAGAACAGAATGTATTTACCAGCACCTTTCTCTACTTCGGAAAGCAATTTTTTGAGTCGGTCCTCAAATTCACCCCTAAAAGCGCTACCGGCAACGAGTGAAGCAATATCAAGCATTAAAACTTTTTATTTTGTAAGGTTGATGG
Organism: Patescibacteria group bacterium; assembly: GCA_003524845.1. Taxonomy (GTDB): domain Bacteria; phylum Patescibacteriota; class Microgenomatia; order UBA10105; family UBA10105; genus UBA10118. The sequence continues at coordinate 240 of DQGR01000109.1, read as the reverse complement.
GACATCGCCGGAAACAATGCGTTGTGCCAACCCTTCGACAATTGCGGTCTTACCCACGCCCGGATCACCGAGTAACACAGGGTTGTTTTTAGTACGTCTGGCCAAAATCTGCATCACCCGCCGGATCTCTTCGTTTCGTCCGATAACCGGATCGAGCTTGCCCATCTTAGCTTTTTGCGTCAGGTTCACCGTGTAAACTTCCAGCGGATTACGATTGTCGATACTGTCAAGCATTAGTGT
>DQGR01000058.1 GCA_003524845.1 Patescibacteria group bacterium | reverse complement strand
ACTTGCTGGGACATAACGTGCCGGTCCGGTTTGCTCGGTCCCGACAGCTTCCGCCTCGGCGTCAGCTTGCGCCGCTTCAATCTCTGTGAGTTTGAAGCGGCCTTGCCGCTTTAGCTCATCATCTGGGGTCGGCGAACCTTCCGGGCCAGTACCATGGCCGATCGACGGAATGCAGTTGACAAAGTAGACAATACTTACCGACGACTTCGCCGGTATCATGTCTATTACCTCGTCTAACGGCACGGAAGCGCCACCGATGATCCTCTGGATGAACTCATCCTCGAGGTCGGCGACCTTCTTGCCGCTCACCACGAGCCGGCCGCTGCCGAGAATGTAGCGACCAAAAGTTTTGGCGTTGAAATCATCTCGGATTGTCACGCCTTCGGTTGGTACCGGCACATTGCCGATGTTCTCGCGGGAAAGGGCGAAGGCGACCTTCGCGCCGACCGCGAACTTTGCCTCGACTGTCTCATCGGATCCGGCCCATTTGAATGAACCGTCTCCTTTTGCGCAGTCGGCATAGCCCTTCCACTTCTTGATGACGGTTGTGCCGTCGCAATAGAGGGCGATCTTTGCTGGACCGGCATCGTAGCCGAAGTAATCTCCGGAATCNNGGTTTCTCACTGCTTCCGATTACTTGGCGTAGCCAGCCAACGAAGCGCTGCCAGAGATAGCCGAACCCATTAATCAGGGCCCAGATCAATCCGAGCAGGCCAATGATGGCCAGCAGCCACCAGAGCCAGCTCCAGTCGCGGTGAGCGGTCTCATTCGAGCCAAGCTTTGCTTGCGTAATCTTGGCATCGACATAGGAACGAGAAGCCGGATTCCAGCTTTTAATGTGCTGGTAGGGATGCTTGTGGCCTTGGTGTCCGGCTACCGTCCTGGTTTCAACCCGCGTCCGGTAGACGAAACTCTTGCCATCGCGGCCAGGCGCACCGGTTTCACCCTTTTCACCTGTAGCCGTGGGTTGAGGAGCTTCGCGGGCTTGTGGAGCGGCGTGTGCTTGCGTGGTCGGTTGGTAGTCACCGATGTTGCCAGTTTTTGGACTGGCGCTTTCGGCGGCGGGGGTGACATCCATTCCAGTACCCTTGGGTTGTTCACCCTGGGCAAAGGAGACGGACATTATGGTTACCAATAGAATGGCAACCAAAACGAACATTCCAATCTGTTTCATCTACTCATCCCTCCTTAAGGGGTGGTTTAGTTTCTGCTCAAGGCAGATATGGGTACAGGCCTTATCGGCCTGGGGGAACGGGTTGTTCACGCCAGTGCCGATAATAGTCCCTTGGAAGGGATTTGGCAGCCGCAGGTATTTGGTTTTGTATTCAGTTGTCAAATAACAGCATGATGAGGAACATCATGATAACAAGAGATCATATCATAAATTGATGATTTTGTCAAGAGTAATTTTAGCGATCAAGGTCGTTTGCATTTTCCGGTCTACCAGCTGGTCCTGGTTGTTCTGGTTCTGCCGCCGGTTGCGACGCAGGAGTTGGTGCCGGAGTCGCCGCCGGAGTGCCAACGGATTGAGTAGCGGATTCGGGCGGAGGAGTAGTCAGTCCGGCTTTTGCAGAAAGAAGTCCTTTAATTGTTTCTGCTAATCTAGCAGGGCTGCTTTCGAAACGGAATGCGGCATCACCCCTTTGTTTCTTTTCACTTTTTGGATCGCTTAACGGTATGTATATTTTTCTTTCAGTTGCGTTTTGGATTGTTTTGTTAAATTCTGTTTTAATTTCTTCAGCGGCTTCAAGTACACGGCTTTTAGATCTTAAAATATCGATTGCTCGGTCTGGGTTAGTATCTAGAGTAGTCGCTATAGCATCTCGTTCGTCTTTGATATGACCGAATTCGGCAAGAATAGATTTAAGATCTTCACCGATTGATGGATCTTCTGACAATCGTTGTCCGTTATTTACTCTATCGCTGATTTTTTTGGTAATTTCACCAATCATATCTCGCCAAGTATTAATATCTTCGATAGTCATCTTTTTGATAGCGTTATTGTAATGTGGAAGAGTTTTTGTCACAAGTGATTGAACACTAAGCTTTTTAAGGTTTTCCTGTGCTGTTCTGACTTTTTGAGCAGTAACCTTAAGTTGAGGAAAAACTTGCATATCCACTGTTGGACTTAATTCGATATTCAAATTACTTAATTGAGATTGCAGGTCGTCTATATCTACACTCTGAGATACTGTTTGTAAAATTTGTTGTCTTAAAGCATCATTGTCGATTTTAACTGTTGGATTAATTCTCACAATCATATCGCTTTCTAATGAAGTAAGGGTGCTTTCTACACCAGTGCGCTCAACTTCACGCAAAATTGTTTCTGCTCCACCTGCGGTTTCAGTAACAATTTTGTCTAAGTCATCATCTTTTTGAGCTGCCATCAATTTTTCTCCCACAGGAACTGATGGACCTTTTCCGACATAGGAACCAGGTGAGCCGGCTGCTCCCAAAGCCGGATGACTTCTTATTGCTACTGCTAAACGTCTTGCAAAATCTCGCTGAATCGAGCCAGGTCTCATATCGAAGCTTTCAATATCTTGATTGGTTATTTCGGAAACAGATTTGCCTAAACTTGTCTCTAATTCTTGAATGTTTTTTTCACCCATACCTTGTTTTGCTTGTTCAATAATTTGAGTTTTTGTACCAGGAGAAATATTATCTACCAATTCTGTTATGCCCGATATAGCTTCAAGCTGATCAATACCTTGAGTTCCAACTTTAGCTTGAAGAGCCATCACATAAGATTGGATACCGTATCTTGCCGGAATTTTTATGGCTTCAAAATTACCTTTAAGGTAATTTTCAACGTCTTCGCCTGAAAAACGAAACTCTGAAGTGCCTCCTCCTTTTTTAAGGGCATTTAAAATTTGCGAAATACTTTCGGATTTTAAAATTGTTTCCATCTCTTCAGCCAAACGAGGATTGACTCTCGCCTGCATTCTACCAAATCTGTTTTTATCTAAGTAATGATCATAATTTACGTCGGTGTTTTCAGCCTCGAAACCATAAATACTTTGTTCTAATTCATTTATCCTATCTTGAATGGCAGGTTTTTCACTTTCATTAAGAGCCGTTGCGTGTTCATTTTTAAGTGAGGATAATTGTGTTCGAGCATCATCATAACTTAATTGTTTGCCACCAAAATCAATTGTTTTGCCTTCAAGTTTTGCGGTAAAAATTTGATGCAGAACCATAGCAAGCATGGCTTGATTACTGCTATCAATGTCGCCACGTTTTTTTAAGGCGCTTTCTGCCTCACCTAAATCATGTTCTATTTTGCTATATTTTTCCTTCAGTTCTTGTCTTGATCCAGCTCCCGTATGTTTTCTAAGAATTTCCTCTGAAAGTCCAGTATCCTCAGCGTTTTCAAAAGCATGTGAAAATCTAGCCTCCTGGGTTTTGCCAAGAGAATCTTCTGCAGCTTTCTCTTTCCTGCCTAATGTGTAAATACCTTTCGCTCTTTCATTGTTTAGTCTTTTTTGTCGAGCAAGCTCGGTTTCCCTTGCATTTTTAGAGCCTTCCTCGAGATTTTGTAATCTACCCGCTAATCTACCAACCCCGGGTATTTTTTTCATCGCCCATGTACCAGCATCCGTTTTTTTCCTGTTATACCATTTTTCGGCTCCGTTTCTTGCCCAGCCGCCTTTTTTAGTCCCGAAAATTGATCCCATGGCGCCGCCCCACATCGCCATCACGGCGCCGCCCATCTTCCAAGGGACAAGAATAGCCATATAAACCAAAGCGATGATAATCAGCCAGCCAGTGATTCCCGTGCCGGCGCCGGAGCCTTTGGCTTTAACAGCGACAAATATCAAAAACATCGCCACTGGCTTCATAAAAATAAATTTTGTTGTCCAGCCCCACCATTGTTTAAACAAGCTTTGCGTTGGCGGAAATGCCATGGCGACAAAGGCCAGCGGGGCGGCAATCCCCAAAAGAATAATCGCCGCGTAGCGGATATAAAACATCACTCCCAAAATAAAGAAAGCGGCAATAGCAAAAATACTGAAAAACAACGCTAAAAATAAACCGCCGACAGTATTCCAGCCCATGCCAGAAGCAACATCTGGCAGCTGATTTTTCTTTATTTCGAAATTAACAATCAGATCATGAACAGCATCACCAGGTGTGCCACCCATAAATGACTTGGTTAAAATATTTGAGGCATCAATCATCATCCTCATTATTAATAAAGAGAAATTAGCTAAAATCACTCCCAGTATTAAGTAGGGTAGAGCTTTTTTGATAGCGTAAGTGTCGTATTGAATATGAAGAATATTAACGATACCCAAAAATAAAAGAACAACAACAAGAAAAAGGTTAGTTAGACCCAAACTGAATTTCCATACTCCGATCACCCATGCCCACTTAGGATCGGCATTGTTGGTGAAAGCATCTATTAACGGTGAAACGGGAATACTGCCTTCTAATTTGTCTTGAGCATGAGCTTGGGAAATCGTTAAGGGCGCCGCCAGTAACGAAAGTTTCAAGTTATCGGGCGGGTGGTAGGCGTTAAAAACGGAATAAAATAGGCCATCAACGATCATTTTAGCGAGTTCGCCAATAATATTCAAAAGCCCGCAAAGAGCTTTCGCTATCCAATATTCGGTCTTGCCAATATCTTTGAGCGGCAATCCGCAGGTATCGTCTGTACCAAGACCAGTCCTTTCTTTAAGGGCATTGATAGCTTCTTGTAAACGATCAAGGCATTTTAGGAATTGTTCAAACATTACCTCAACAAGCCCCGTTAATCGAGCATGTTTAAAAGGGTTATATCCTTTCCCTGCGATAAGATTTGGATTATTATGATAAGCTTTCAATCCTAGGCTTGCTTCTTTCCATTGCAAATACATAGAAGCGTAAATAAGCTTAAAAAATTCTTTTAGTAAAACCGCGCTTTTATTATTGGCATCATTAATGTCTCCAGAAGATATCACGGTTTGAACAGCATTTGCTACTACTGCTCCTCCACCTGCACCTACTGCAGCACCTTTAGCGATTGTTGCAACGTTAGCACCCCCACCTAGCAAGTAGCCTGCTCCTCCTCCAGCAGCACCACCGGCAATCATGCCTAAATAAAGATAGAGTTCTTTATATTGATCAGAAGTTTCAATTTGTTTCCACATATCTTCACAAGAATTTTTTTGATATTGATTAGCGACCAGATCCATAAAATTTCTTTGAATCTCTCGATATTTAGCGACAAAATTATCCATATTATCAGCCGTGTCGCTGTTGTAGTTTTTATAATACTTGTCATATAAAGCTAAAATTTCATCTTGCGTGAGTAAAGAATGGAATACACCGTTGTCATCTTTTGCTCCAGCTAATTGAAAGGGATCTTCATTTGGGTTTTGCTCAATTCTTTTGTAAATAATCCTGGAAGTTCCATCAGCAGTATTTTTCCATGAGTTCATAAAATCTTTAAAACCTTGGATATCGGTATCTGAAATTGGGGCAAAATCAGGACGAGGTTTACTGTCTTTAGGATAAGCTTTAACCTTATTCTGAATATATGCATCAATATTAGTATCAGAAAACTCATCACCTAGGTTTACAGGGCTTGTCTCGGTTTCAGTTAAATTAACACCAGAATACCTTTTATTCCAAGCATCCATACTAATTGTTTGGGCACCGACTTTGGTGCTTGCTGGTAAATTGTCGGCATTTACAGTTCTATCGGTCAACGTATATTTAATAACCGACGAACTGGAATTAATCCACGCCTGCCAATCCTGTGCTACAAGATTCAAAGACGGATTTTTATGGAGATTTGGTTCTTCTTTGAGAGTAATTTGTGATCCTTGGCACTGTTTCACATTTTGGCTCGGTGAGTTTTGTTGATCAAAGAAGCATTCATAGGGAGCACTATTTTTTGATTTTATTAAAAATCCGCTCGGAAAAGCGCCATTTGCTATTACATTAAGGCTTTGAACGGTACTTTTAGAAATTTCCCATGTAAGCGTGAGCGTTTTATCGCTGTTTATGGTTACTTTTAAATTGTCAGAACCGGGGATTTTTGGTGAGGAAGTTGCTTTGAAAAAGCCGGGATTGCTTGGGTCAGGATCAGCCGCTAAAGCTTTCTCAGATGGCACTAAGATACTAACAAAAGTAGATATAAATAAAAGAGACAGCAATACCCAAATGAGTCCTTTTTTGATTTTTTTAGAAATACTATACAAAAACCCCTCCAACCTTCGCCAAGGCTACGGTTGGCAAGCCGCTGGCGAAGTGTTGCCCTCCGAAACTCGCATCCGCGATTAGCGGATAAGAGTGCAGGATGGGCACATTCAAATAACTAAAATTTTACCAAACAATTGGTTCAATTATCATTTTATCACAAATCAAAAAATCTTGTTATTTTTGTTTTGTCAAAAACTGCATTTTTTCCTTGGCATTGCTGGCGGCTTCAGCGTCTCCGGTTTTCTCGTAGGCGATAGTTAAAAGTTCGTAAGTTTGCGCATAAATCGGGTCGATTGCTTCAGCATTTTTAAGAGAAGTGATTGCCGAAGCCGGATCGTCATTTTGTATTTGAGCATAACCCAGCCAAACCCAGCCGTCGCGATAATTTTTGTCAAGTTCGGTGGCGCGTTGAAAATTCATCAAGGCGTTTCGTGGCTGGTTGCCGTTTAAAAGTTTTGACCCTTGGTCCATTAAGTAATATAGATCGGTGCTGGTGGAGACTTTAGCTTTGTATGTTTCCTGTAATTCAGCGGCTTCGGCGGTGTTTACTTGCCAAACCTGGCTGCTAAAAATTCGGATTATAAAAATAATCGTAAAAATAATAATCATTAAAACACAGGTGGCAATTATAATTAAAGTAATTTTGCGTTCATTTTTCATTTTGATTTATGCTCTGGCCAGCTGGCGTTTATCAATAATTTTTCAGCAACTAATTTTTGTTCGTAAAGAGTTTGCCATATTTCCTCGGTGACAAAAGGCATAAATGGGTGAAGAAGCTTTAAGGATTGAGTTAGCGTTGATAGTAAAATCGCTTTGGTGTTGTCATCTGCTTGCTTTTTTGATTCTTCGATGTAAATGTCGGCAAAATCGTGCCAGACAAAATCGTACAAATCGTGGGCCGCCTGGCCGAAACGAAAAGAATCTAAATTAGAGTTAACCGAGATAATCAGATGATCAAGAGAATCGAGTATTTTCTTGTCAGCATCGCTTGCAGCCCGAAGCTTTAGCGAAGGGCTGGTTTTTGGCGTCATTCTGAGCGTTAGCGAAGAATCTCCTGCGGATGCAGGATTGGCAGACAAGCTGCCAGATCCTTCACTTTGTTCAGGATGACCCATTTGTATCATTACAAAACGCGCAATATTCCAGAGCTTGTTGCAAAATTTTTGGCTGGCTAAAATAGCATTTTCATCAAATTTTATATCTTGGGTGCCAGTATTGATATAAGCTAAGCCAAATCTAGTTGCATCAGCGCCATATTTATCAATCAGTTCGATCGGGTCCACGCCGGTGCCGAGCGATTTGCTCATCCTTTGGCCGTCTTTATTAAAAACCGTCGGATGAATATAGACATTATCAAACGGCTTTTTGCCTGTAAATTCATAACCCGAAAAAATCATTCGGGCAACCCAAAGATAAATAATATCGCGGGCGGTAGAAAGGGTGGTGGTTGGATAAAAATAATCTAGATCGTTTATCTCGTCATTCTGAGTGGAACGAAGAATCTCCGACGAATGTCGGTTCTCAGATAAACTGAGAGATCCTTCATCTGACGATTCAGGATGACGTTCATTTTGTGGCCAACCCAACGCGGCGAATGGCCAAAGGGCGCTCGAAAACCAAGTATCGAGGACATCATCAACTTGTTTATATCCTTCTGGTGGATTATCTCCAACATAAATAGTATTTTTGATCTTTGATCTTTGATCTTTGATCTCAACTTCCCATACGGGAAGTTGATGCCCCCACCAAATTTGGCGGGAAATACACCAATCTTTCAAATTTTCCATCCAGTCCAGATAAACCTTCTTCCACCTCGGAGGTGAGAATTTTATCTCGCCTTTTTCCACCGCCTCAATCGCCGGTTTGGCCAATTCTGACATTTTCAAAAACCACTGCTTTGAAGGTTGCGGTTCAACCGGCCGATTACATCTGTAGCAAACACTCAAGGCGTTATCAATTTCTTCGGTTTTTTCTATCAAACCTTTTTGTTCGAGCCTGTCGAGAACTTTTTGCGATGCTTCGACGGCTTTCAAACCTTCATATTCTTTGCCCGCTTCTGCGGTCATTTTACCGAGAGTGTCAATTACTTTGATAATCGGCAAACCATTTTTCTCGGCCATTTCGTAGTCTATAAGTGAGTGGGCGGGCGTAACGCCGACGGCGCCGGTGCCGAATTTCATATCGATATTAGGATCAGCAATAATTTTAATTTCCCGCTCAACGCCGACAAAATTAACCTTGAAAGTTTTCCCGACAAATTCTGCATATCGCTTGTCTTCAGGGTTAACTGCCACAGCCGTATCGCCAAGTTTTGTTTCTGGTCTGGTGGTAGCAATCGATATCGGAAAATTCTTATCATATTTAAAGAAATAAAGTTTGCCTTTTTGGTCTAAATGTTCAACCTCAATATCGGAAAGGGCGGTTTGGCAGCGGACACACCAGTTAATCACCCGTTCGCCCTGATAAATCCAACCCTTATCATAATAATGCTTGAAGGCGGTTTTGACGGCCTCGGAATATCCCTCGTCCATAGTAAAGCGCTGGCGGCTCCAATCGCAGGAACAGCCCAGTTTTTTTAATTGATCGATAATAATATGGCCATACTCGTCCACCCAAGCCCAAACTTCTTTTTCAAAGGCCTCGCGTCCCATTTCGTGGCGGTTTTTGCCTTCTTTGGCGAGTTTTTTTTCCACTACATTTTGGGTGGCAATGCCGGCGTGGTCGGTCCCCGGAATCCAAAGAGTGGGGACGCCTTTCATTCTTGAGCGTCTGATTAAAATATCCTGAATAGTATTATTTAGAGCATGACCCATATGCAAAGAGCCAGTGACATTTGGCGGGGGAATGGCGATGACGAAGGGACGCTGACCGTCTACCGTCGACCGACTACCGATTTTTGGCTCAAACGCCTTCGCATCTTCCCATAATTTGTAGATTTTTTCTTCTGTGTCCTTTGGATTGTAAGTTTTTGGCAATTCTTCCATAATTTTCTCCCTGAAAATTTCCGCGACAAGCGATAGCTTGGCTATAATTTACCTCAGTAAATTTCCGCGACAAGCGATAGCTTGGCTATAATTTACCTCAGTAAATTTCCGCGCAAAGCTATTGCTTTGCTATGAATTTATCTTAACCAATAAATGAGATATTTTCAATCATTGCTGGAGATGATGAGATACCTCTTGGACACTTCTAGGTTTTCGGCTGGTACAAAAAATGGTACAGTGGGATTTCCTAGAAAGAAACCACAATGTACCAAAAACATTATCTCTTGATTCCCGCACCTTTGCAACTATTGGATCAATTTGATCGCTGGCGGAAACGAGCCAAACTTGTTAATCTCTCCTTTAACGCCCAAATGCGTCTCGAATGGCTTATCTTCTACTTCACCGCCGGCAAAAAGAATGCTTCTAAAACAGCAAAATATTTTGGCGTTTCCAGAAGTAAATTTTACTTTTGGTTTAATCGGTTTAACGAATTAAATTTAAAAACACTGGAGGATAAATCAAGTATTCCCAAAGTGACCAAGAAATGGCAGCCCGACCCACTGGTTTTGGCCCGGATGATTACGCTTCGCAAACAATATATCCATTGGGGCAAAGTTAAACTTTCCCATGTTTATTTTAATCGATATGGTGAGAAAATATCCTCTTGGCAATTCCAGCGCGTGATCCAAAAGTTTAAATTATATCCAGCAAGAAAGATCCGGAAATGTGCCGCTAACGGGGCTAAAAAGCAAGTGATATCCTTTAACGTTCGTCAACAAGCCAAGAATCTTTTTGCACTCGATACTAAAGTTTTACATCTGTTTGGTAAAAAGTATTATATCGTCTTCAGTGTCGCCCATACCGGCAAACTTGCTTATGCCCGAGCCTATACCACCCACAGTTCGTTTGCCGTTAAAGATTTTCTCGGAAGATTAGAATATCTTTTAGGTGCCAGACCAGAGATTATTCTGACCGATAATGGCTCCGAGTTTCAGAAACATTTTGAGCAAGCTTGCCAAGCTAAAAAGATCACTCGATATTATTCAAGAGTGCAAACCCCCAAAGACAATCCAGAAGTGGAACGCATGATCAAAACCTATATCGAAGAATGGCTTTGTGACGGCAAATGGAGCCCTAATCTTTACTGGATGAACAAATATATCACCGACTTTATTATCACCTACAATACCGTGAGACCACATGAAAATTTAGCTTATGAGACCCCGCTGGCCTACAGCGAAAACCATGGTCTATTGTCCAAAAGGTCGTCATCATGTACAATTGCTTGACTTTAAGAGGAAAATCTGATAGCTTTATCATAGGTTCATACCAAACAGGAGGTGGCGATCATGAAGGTGCTGCTGTTCGGCGATGGGGAAGATTTCGCCGATAAGTTTCTCAGGGCGATCAACATCGCAGTAAGGGCGATGCTTGGTTCGGAGGCCCCCCGGCAGATTCAGGTAGGCAAGATAGCTGTTTCGGGATCAGACGGCCTTCAGGCAGCGATGCGTAACCGGCGGGAAAAAAACCCTCCCTATTGCATCGTGCTTAGTCGGGAGCCGAGCCCGCAGATCATGGCGGAGCTTCTCTCGACCGAACTGAACCCCAAGAGAGTTCCCATTCTTATCGCCAGTTACACTCCTAGGGGTGAGATTCACGAATTCCGCCGGGTAACCGGCATCAGTATCAAGACGGTGCCGGCGATCCCCAATGATCCGATTCGGCTCTAGTGCCGGATCACCAACATGTACGGGCAGCTCAAAGCATCGAGCTGCCCTATTTTAATATTTTACAACTTCAAATTCGCCTCGGCTGTGGAATTTCGCCGAGCACAATTATTGACTAAAACAGTTATAAAAGTTATAGTTTTCTTATCTTGGTTTGAGAAGGAGAATTGCATGAGTGGTATCGAGTTTGGTAAACCGCGTCATAACTGCCAAGAATATGTTTTAAGAAATGGTGGTAAGGCAGAGTTGTTGGAAAGAGTTGATTTTGACAATTTGGTAGATGAAGGACTGTTTACCGATGGCCCTTTTGCCGATGGTTTTGGCGCCGGTCACGGCGAACCATATTATCCATGGACTCAAGCCTACGGCACCTTAAATACCGGTAAAGTTGTCTTTACCGAATTACATCCGAGCACAAATTGATAGCAGGACGAGGAAACTCGTCCTTTTTCTTATAATTTTGAAGAAATTTCAGCGCCGGAGCTTATAAATTCAAATCCTCCCAGCACATAATAGTAAAATACTACTAACCACTTTTCCTGCTATAGCTTGTTTTTTGATTAGTATTTTCTCCAGATAATTTAAACAATTTCATTAAGACATCGTGGTTGTCCAATTCTTCCACCAATAAATAATGGGCATAAGATTTTGCTCGGCAAAATTCAATCAGCTCCTCCACTTTATCGGCAATATTGTAGGGCGAAATCCAAACGCTGTCCTGCATTTTTCGAAATCCCAAATCGTGGAGTCTTTCCCTAAAAAACTCGCGCATTTTTTTCTTTTGTTCGGGAATATCAAAAACCACAATCCGCCATTTATTGTCCCATTTTTTGTCTTTTTTAAGATAAGCAAAAATTTTGGTTTTGCCCTTCAATGTGGCGATGTATTTTTTCCGTCCCTCTTTTTCAACTTCAGTAAGATAGCCGGTTTCTTTCAGCCGATAAAGGGTGTTGAATAATACTTGTTTTGAGGGATAGTCCTTGCCCCAAAGCGAAGGGCGGGCGATCATCGTATAGAGATCTTTATTTTCCTCCAAAAATAGCAAAATTCTTTCCCCCAACGATATTTTTCTGTTCATATTTTCTCCAGAAAATTCCGCGGCAAGCTTGCTTGACTATATTTTAATACTATCATACTAACCACTTTTCCTGCTATAGCTTNNAGTGGCAAGAAGTGGAGCTTGTCATGACGGGTAATCCTGTCGCCGACGAGCTGTTGGATCAGATTGAGACGTATCATCGGAAGACGGCAGAGCTGTCAAGGAGATTGAAGGAGCATCCCGATCTTCTGCCGCGGATCAATCTGGGTCTCCAGGATCTGATTGATATCCAGTTGGCCCGGCCCCGGCTCAAGGGAGATGACCTGTTCAAGGCCTACCGGAAGGTGAGAGGCCTAATCTTCATCGGGCCGAGGGAGTGGGAGAAGGCCTGTCTGGGGCCGAAGAAGGAAAACCCCCTCGAGCTTGAGCCCAGCTGGTGCCACAAGCTCAAGCTGCCGCCACCCTTGCCAATCGAGGTTATGAGAAAGGTGGCGAGCTACTGCCGAACACCTGAGTGGGCAACNNGCCCTTCCCAGGATCGTTTTGCCCAAGTTCGGCGAAATCCCGACCACTCTCCTCGGCCAGAACAAACTTTGGGGAGTCGCCCACGACAACCTGCCTGGCGGTCTTGTCCGCCAAGATGTCTTCTGGAGCAACTGGTTCATGGCGGCCGATTACACGGCCAAATATGAATTAGCCCATGAGCCGGCAACAAAAGACAACGGCTGGGCTGTGGGCTACGAGTTTCCCGACTTGACCGTCAGAAAGAACTGGCCGGATCAGAAGGTTGCCATCAGCCAGCGCAAAGGTCTCGAATCCGTGACTGCGGCNNCGGCTTCCGTCCAGGGAGTTCTGGAACTTTGACACTTGTTCCCTTGGGACTTTTGGGTCCCTTGGGGCCTTGGGGTCGGCATTTCGCCGGCCCCTTTCTTTTTGCAAAAAATTTGTTAACATAAAACATTCGTTTCGGGTGTTTTTATTGATAAGATGTTTATTGGTCAGATTATAACTTCAAATTCGAATCAGCTTTGATGTTATCGAATGAGGTCTTTTGATCAAGATGGTAAGCTGCCGCAATACCGATCATCGCGGCGTTGTCGGT
>DQGR01000064.1 GCA_003524845.1 Patescibacteria group bacterium | reverse complement strand
ATATCTCCGTCTTCGTCATATCCTGAAAATTCGATTGAGTAAGTAGGGCTTTCGGTAAAAGTCTGCAAAGTGAAATTTTGTTTGTCCGGAGTGAGGATTAGCAAAGTATTGACGCCGAGATTTTCGGGAGGGGTTTGGGGGTTGCCGGATGATTGATCCAAAAAGGCGGGTTCGAGAGCGTAATACGAATCTGGAATCTGGTTATAGATGTTGCCGGCCGCGTCTTTGCCGGTTTTTCGGCCTTGGGAGTCGGTGATTAAAAGTTCGGTAGGTGCAACAGTTGCAATATAAATTGCGCTAAGATCGGTTGAGGTTTTGGCAAATCGCCGCATGCTTTTAAAAGCATTACCGTATGACTGGAGGGTTGTTCGATTTTCCCAAGCAGGGTCCGCGATTGAATAAGTTAGACTCTGAATTCCCGTTGCTGCGATAAAATGGCCTGGCTCTTGCAGAATTGGTGGGGAGTTGTTGTTAAGATCCGCTTTGAGAGTAGTGAAATCGCCGGCCGGAGCGACTCCGGAAAATTTTATCTTTTGGGTATGATAAACCGCATTAGCTTTGACCGAATAGGCGGCGATGGAATTCCATTTTAGGGCGCCGAATGCATAGCCGTTATTGGCTTTTAGCCAGTTGTTGAGGGTTTGGGGATTGGTTGGATCGCCCGTTGGACTTTTGTTCACACCATAATATTTTAAAAGCATGGCGGAAGAAGTGATGGCGCAACCGCAGCCGGCAATGGTTGTGCCGCAAAAGAAGGGACCAATGGACTCGGCATGATCATATTCCTGCCCTCCCCAATTAGGATCTTTTTGGGAGAAGTAAGGGAAGGTGTGGGCAGTGGATGCTTCGGCGACGAAGATATCACCTGTGTTATTTAAATCTCCCGGTATTAAATTGTTGGCATACGAAATAAATGAAGCAAAGTCACCGTCAGGACTGATTGCGCCAAAACTGCTGATGTGATTAGCTTGAGATCCATCTTGGGCAACGCTTACACGAACTGTTGTATTAAGCTGCAGGTCACGAACAAAAATATCAACTGCTCCATTTGTATCATTAGTGACTAGATTTGTGGCCCATGAATCGTAAAATACATAACGGCCATCTGAACTTATGCTGGGGCGATGATATGTCCCACTTGTATCGTTAGCCTGAGAGGCATTTGTCGCAACACTGGCGCGAATTGTGGTGCCAGTATATAAATCATGAACGAACACATCTGTTACATTATTTGTATCATTTGCCACTAAGTTGGTTGATCTTGATACGAAAGCAACATAACGGCCATCTGCGCTAATGGCTGGTGCGATGAACTCGACGCCTTGACTGCCTTGCGTACCGTCGGAAGCGATGCTCACTATCTCTGTTTGATTTGTATCAAGGTGGCGAACAAAAGCATCAAGCATTCTGTTGTTGTCGTTAGGAGCGAGGTTAGTAGCACTGGATAAAAAAACGACATGGCGGCCATCCGCGCTAATGCTTGGATAATGACTTCCATTGTTCCCTTTTTCACCATTAGACGCTACACTTACACGTTCAGTTATTCCAGTAGAGCGGTCATGAATAAAAATGTGATTACATTGAAATGATGAAATAGAGTCTCTGCAAACGTGAGTGCCATTTGGGATTAAGTTACTGGCATCCGACGAGAAGGCAACGTAACGCCCCTCTGCGCTTATAGTTTGAGAGCTGCTATTACCATTCGCTTTTGTGGCGTCAGAGGCAATGCTTACCCGTTCAGTCGTTTCATAATTCCTATCGTGTACAAAAATATCGGTACATTGGCGAAATATTGCCCTGTAATACAAGCATGTATGGACGCCATCAGGAACTAGGTTATAAGCTTCGGATTGAAAAGTAATGTATCTGGCATCAGGACTAATTGAGGGATGTGAGCTTCGCTGATTACCTTGTGTGCCGGCGGAGGAAACACTAACCAATGTTGTACTTCGTGTTTCGCGGTCATAAACGAAGATATCGGCACAACTGTTATCTGCTACACCGTTTCCGTCAGTATCACAGAAGTTATTAGAATCATTAGGAACTAAGCTGTCGATTTGTGAATGAAAGACGACATAACGGCCTCCGCTGCTACTTTTGGGAAATGGTACGTTGCCTGAGCCGAACCCGTTGATTCGTTCAACGGTATGCCATAGCCCGGCGTTGCTCGCAAATGCAGAGTTCTTATTGGTCAAAATTCCAATAATAGTTAAGACAACAACAAACAAGAAAAATTGTAGATGCCGGCGCGTACTGAATCTTCCCAGGGATTTGTTTGAAACTAAATTATTTTGCAAACTTACAGACACTGGTTTTATGGAGAGCTGGTAAATTTATAAGTTCCTTTTTTAATAACCCAAGCGCCACTAGACTGAGAAGAGAAGTTTGCTCCCGCTAGACCCGTGTCATAATTCAAAGTTGCGCTTTGAGACATTGTCAAAGTTTTAGATACTAATGCGGCCACACTTGCTGTTTGCGAAAGCAATGCGTTTCCTTCTAGTGTGTAAAAAATTGCAGTAGCGCCTTGTTGTGAAATTTGAACTGCTTGGCTACTTGTTGAGGGTGTGGCAATGAGTAGGTAACCTTTAGGGGTAGCATTTGTTGGTTCAATAGTTCCACCTTGAGTTAAAGATATCGTCCCATCAACGATCATTGTGGTTCCTACAGAACCAAAATTATTGTTCAGCCGAAGAATTGTACTACCTTGTGATATTGAAAAATTACCTGTAATGTATATTGGCCCATTTACAGTTACAATTGCATTGTTAGTAATGCTTAAGTTGCAGTCATATTTTTTAGGCCCAATTGGTTCCGAAGAATTTATTGTGCAATTTGTTGATTCTGTGCCCCCCTCAGTTGCCTTTTGGCGCCAATAATCATAATTAACAATTGGCATTACGCTTTCCTCAGCACCTGAATTAGGTGTTCCGTTAATCTCTATTTCTGGGTCAATAGTTCCTACAGCATAAGCATCTCCGTTAATTAACTGTCCATTACCTGCACCTTTTGAGATACTACCATTTGTATAAACCGTACCGTTTATTGTTGAGCTTTGGGACATTAAGACTCCACCGTCGCCGTTTTGCACTGCATAATTAAAGGCAATTCCAGTGGTGTCAATGACAACATCTGTTTTTACGGTTCTTTTGGCCCTTGGAGATGTTGAGTTTGGTATGTAACCGGTTGCTTTAATTGTTCTTAAATTTTGAGATTTATTTTCGACTTGTATTACAACTTCCCCAGTTGAAAGGATTTGCGTGTCCGTGCCTTCTCCCAGCTGATTTGGGTAGGCGCCGGCAAGGTCGTTAAGGCGCTGGGTTGCATAGTCAACCCCTGCCTCGGCAAGCTGTGTTGCCTGCTCATTCATCACAGAATTTGAGCCGAAGCGGATAAAATCGGCAACCCGTGTAAATAAAGAGGAGGCGATAATTAAAACCACTGCCAGAAAAACCAGGGCAATAATCATGACCTGGCCTTTCTTGAGTAGGTAGCAGGTAGTGGGTAGTGGGTAGTAGGGATTTTTTAGCATTTTTGATTTTTTATCTTTTATTTTTAATTTTGGAATCATTTATTCCTAATCACCGCAGTTGATGTTTTGCTGTCTGTTTGGGTTACATTGTTGACTGTATTTTGGGTTGTCAAATTAATTGTAACCTGTGCGGCTTGCGATACGTCTGCATTGTCATAAGTGAAAGTCAGGACATTTATTTTGGAAGCAATAATTTTGTCGCTTGCCTGTCTGGTACTTCCCGCAGCCGGCACAATCGTTTTCTTCAGAGTATCGGCAACTTTTTTATAAACAATGTAATCGTATTGCGGTGTCGGATTGGGGTTTGGCTCGGTTGGATTACCCGAAGCATTAAGCGGCCAGATTTGTAAAACCAAAACATCGGCGTTTGTTGTTTCTGTAGGTGAGCAGCAAGCCGCAGCAACACCCTGGCTTTCCCTGATTTGATTGGTCATTTCCTCTAAAGCAATTTTATTTTCTGAGGCAACTTCTATTCTGGTGTTTTGGCTTGAGAAAATTTTAAAGTGGGAAATATACAATGCCGCGA
Organism: Patescibacteria group bacterium; assembly: GCA_003524845.1. Classification (GTDB taxonomy): domain Bacteria; phylum Patescibacteriota; class Microgenomatia; order UBA10105; family UBA10105; genus UBA10118. The sequence goes on along the minus strand of DQGR01000064.1, from coordinate 189 downwards.
TCAAAACGCCCATAAACCCCACAATCGACATGCCGATTAAAAGCTCGACCAGGGAAACGCCGGGGTAGTGAGCAGATTTTTTATGATTCATTTTTCTTAACTACATACTACGTACTACAATCTACAAACTAATTTAAAGTCCATTTTCGGAAATTAGGGTCTCTAATTTTATCTGCTGTGCATTGCCTT
>DQGR01000008.1 GCA_003524845.1 Patescibacteria group bacterium | reverse complement strand
CAACCTCCTGGGTGTTTTAAGTTCCGGATTTCCTTAACCACTTAACTATTATTTAGAGACCTTAGATGGAAGTCTGGACTGTTTTCCTCTCGAGACACGCGCTTAGCCGTATATCTCTGACTCTCCGTCTTCGGATTTCCAGTATTCGGAGTTTGATTGAAGTCGATCCGCCGAGGCGGACCGAATCCATTCAGTGCTCTACCCCTGGAAATTAAAAACGAAGGCTATACCTAAATATATTTCGGGGAGAACCAGCTATCTCTGGGTTCGATTGGCATATAACCCCTAATCACAAGTCATCTCACAAGTTTGTAACCTTGACGAGTTCGGGCCTTCTCCCGGATTTCTCCGGGGTTCACCCTGCTCATGATTAGCTCACCCAGTTTCGGGTCTACCGGATACTACTAGGTCGCCCAATTAGGACTCGCTTTCGCTGCGCCTCCCCCCTCACCATATCCTCGAATTTAAGATGTAACTTTGTTCAAGAGCATGGTGAGGGGTTAAGCTTGCAGTAGCCGATAACTCACCGGTTCATTCTTCAATAGGCACGACGTCATCCCTCACCTTTTTCAACAAAAAGGCATTGGTTTTCACCAGAAAGCAAAACGACTTCGCCTTCTTTAAATTTAAATCCCACCCTCTTCTTAAAAAAGGTGAGGGACTTCGTCTGTTTGTTAGCCAACAATTTCAGGTACTATTTCATTCCCCTTCCGGGGTGCTTTTCACCTTTCCCTCGCGGTACTCGTTCACTATCGGTCTTGTTTTGTATTTAGCCTTGGATGGTGGCCCACCCAGATTCCCACGGGCTTTCGCGTATCCCGTAGTACTTGGGAACAGAATAGGGTGACTTGAGATTTTAAATACGAGGTTTTCACTCTCTATGACTTGCCATTCCAGGCAATTCTTCTATCTCTCGTCAATCCCACGACTTCTGCCCCGCAACCCCCCTCACCATTTGATGTACAAATAACAGAAATTCTCTTCACCGGAATAACCTGCATTTATACGCCAAATGGTGAGGGGTTTAGGCTGTTCCGCTTTCGCTCGCCGCTACTTACGGAATCTCTACTGATTTCTTTTCCTCACCTTACTGAGATGTTTCAGTTCAGGTGCTTACCTGCCAGTCACTATTCCGACCTTGCGGTCATCTTTACAACTGGCTCTCCGACGAATCGGAGGGGTTTCCCCATTCGGAAACCGCCGGATCACAGGAGTATGGCTCCTACCCGACGCGTATCGCCGCCATATGCGTCCTTCCTCGGCAAAACAAGCCTAGGCATCCATTGTTGGCCTTATGAGTAGTCTTTTTATTTTAAATTAATCCCTCCGTCCGCCAACTGGCGGACTGCGGGATCACATTTTAAGATGTAAAAAAACTAAAATTTAACTTGTTAATGAGCAAAACTGTTGTTAAATTGTTAAATGGTTAAATTGCTACCAACTCTCCAGTTTGTAACAATTTAGCAATTGAGCAATCCAACAATCATTTGTGGACCCAAGGAGATTCGAACTCCTAACCTCCTCGTTGCAAACGAGGCGCGCTACCGTTACGCCATGGGCCCAAATGGCTTCGGTTGGATCTGTCTAATAATTTTTACAAGGTGCTCCGCCTAAGGCGGATTGATCACTCGTAAACTCTTCGCCTACGGCGAATCGTTAACTAGTGAACCAAAAAAAAGCTGACCGGTAGGTCAGCTCAAAATGAAGCTCAAAAGAAAATTACGCACGCCAACGGATAAATTGTTTTAAGTTTGGGTAGATGCGTAAATTTCTCATGAACAGATGTGAGTTGACCTCAACCTTATTCGTATTGTACCGAACTTGCTACAGGCTTGTCAATACATCCTTAAACTTCCTCTCCTTGATAAGAGCTTGTCCTGCACTTGCTCGCCCCGCTAAGAAGCGGGTTTCGGGAAGAACGTTGGAATCAGGTTGAGCGAATAAAAGCTAAGCTTTGCGACAAAGCTTAGCTTTAAAGGGCAGGAGATGAAACCGGAAACGTCTTCACTACATATACATTCAGGTCAACCCGTTCCGGCAAAATCTTGAGTGTCCGTTTGAGGTTTACCAGAGACATCGTGGTCAACTCAACCTGGCCTTCACGCACCATGCGCTCGATTATAGGTGGCGCAAAAAACCGGCCTTCAGCTACCTCATGGATATTTAAAAGAAACGGCCCTTCAAACTGACCTCGGTAGAGAGCCGCGATTTCAGTTTCGTATGCGGTAGCTATCATATTTTTCTCAAGGAACGTGAGCGTAGTTTTCACCCCCAGCTCCTCAAACAGCTCCCGTTTGGCTGCTTCTTCATACGACTGGCCATCAGTCACATGGCCGCTCGCTGAGATCGACCATTTACCCGGATCAGTATCCTTGGTACTACTTCTGCGGTGTAAATACACCTCACCTTTCCAGTTGCAGATTAAAATGCCGACTGACCGGTGGATCAGTGTGCGGTTTTTGTGCGCCTTGCTCCGGGAAATAGCGCCGATAATCACATCGTGCTCGTTGACGTGGATAAACTGTTCATTCTGGTCATCAGTAGTCATAGATACTGCCGTATTTTCTTATCATCAGTTATAAATACAAGTTTCTCAACTTGAGCCTGAGCAATCAGAATCCGGTCAAAAGGATCTTTGTGTAATTTTGGCAATTGTGAAAGACGACTCAGATGGGTAAAAGAAATTGGCAACAGGACAAAACCGGTCTTACCAATAATTTTTTCAAGTTCTTTCGGAAACTTCAATTTACCCGATTCTTGTTTCAGGTACATTTCCCAAATACTTGCAATGCTCAAATAAACAGTATTTTCGCCTTGTGTCAGTATCTTTCTGTAGGAAGTTGATAGTCGTGGGTCGTCGCTGAGCCACCAGATAAATATATGTGTATCCAGAAGATAACGTTTACTCTTCACCATAAAAGAGCTGGTTCATCGTTTGATCTTCATCAGTAAAATCAGGCGCGATCCAGATTTTTCCCTTGAGTAAACCCGGAGTTCTTTTCTTGGGTTGCGTTACAACGCTTACCAGTTTAGCCACCGGTTTTCCGCTTTTGCTGATTACCACTTCAGCACCTTTTGCCGCTTGGGCAATCAGTTTTGATAGGTTCATTTTAGCTTCGTTAATAGTAATTATTTGCATACGTAACTCCTGAGTAAACTATGTAAAGAGTATAGCAGAAGCGTAAACTAACAGGCAGAGAAGTTATCAATCGTCAGATTTAGTGAATCATGCGCGGATTGCAGACGTGTGATTTTATGCTGATGTCCGATCCCAAACCTTCTCAAATCACTAATAGTTCGAGCATAAGGTCTGTTTCCCTCTATTTTCCAGGGTTTACAAAGTAAACAGCCACTTCGCGCTGACTTTGGTTTTTTACGCTTAAAGTTCATATTCTCGGATTGAATTTCAAGGAGTTACCGATCACGGATAACCATGACTGCAATCACTACTGCCGCTAAAAAACCACCGATTAACATAACGTATAAACCTAAATTATCCATAGTTACCTCCGTTTCATAATTTGTACTCCGAGATAATATGTACCCAGGAAAACAAATACGCCTGCTACAGCTGCGTTCAAATGAATCGGGAAACAATTACGCCCTCAATCGGCAGCTGGATAGCGACGCGCTGGGCCGTGAACAACGAGAAAAACGGTTCGGCGCATTCGACAAACGTCGCGTCATTGATGCGCAGAACTGGACCACCTTCGCCGCTCGTGTGTGTCTGGTCGAAACTGATTTCGAAGCTGTGAACACCCAAAAGGTTGTTGATTGTTAATGTATTACCAGTAACCTCGTAGTTGTTCATCGGCTTCCCGTCGATTTCAACCGCAGTCGGTGTGACATTTTCGTATGTGACAACCAATTTGTCACAATCGATGCGGTAGTGAATCTGCTCACCATTCTCAGGCAGAACCGGCGGCACCGGAGTCGGTGTGACGGTTGATTGAATCGTGTAACAACCGTCGTTGCCATCTCTGTGATAGACCTGGTCCTGTTCAATGTAAACTTCCAAGAACGAACCGTCCTGCCGTTGGATCTTCAACCAACCCTGACTACGTTCGCCGGGAGAGGTAACGACGTGCAAGATTCCGTATTGGGAGACAAAAATACTCCCACGGAATTGCTCGTTCGTATCCTGCCAAAAACCAACATACCCGCCTGGTGGCAAGTCATGGTTTTTGCTGGTGCAGATTGCTCCGCCTCCCCAACTTTCATCGTCCTCGGGAGTAGCCGTTTTTTTTGGCTTCTCAGTTGGGGGTGTAGCTGTCTGCGTGGCCGGCGTTTCGGTCCAAACCGGTGTTTCGCTTGGAGCTTCCGTTGTAAGCGGTACCGGCGTAGCCGTTACAGGCTGCGTTGCCGTAGGAGGCGCGGTTGGCGTCTCGTTCGGAAAACAATCCCAAGTGAATAAATCACCAGGGTTCTCGATCAGCTCCTCTGGAGTCTTAGGTCTCCACACAGCGTGGTGACCAGATGGACATTCCGTAGCTCCGACCGACCCTACAAAAAACAAGTTTACGATCGCCATTAAAAGCGCGATCCCGATTAGAACTAAAAACCGACTGCGTTGCATTGCTACATGTCCTCCAAGACTACACGAACTTTGATAGATAAAGATGATACCGTCTCGAGCTTGAGGCGGCGATGCAGGAGTAGTTCGTAAACTCGAGCCAGGAAGAGGTGACCCCCTTAGATCACCTCCTCTCAGCTCGAGCCTACTTGCTTTCCTTTTAGCCTCAACCTTCCCAATTGTCATCCTTGCGAACGCGAGAATCCTTTTATAGGATTCCCGGTCAAGCCGGGAATGACAAAAGTAGGTGGCTGGCCGCCGCCCTGTAAAACAGGACTCTGGCGAGCCAATGTAGCCTTGGAAAGACGCTTCTCTTGTTTCCTTGTCATCCCGACTAATCCGCCAGCTGGCGGAGCATGGAGGGATCTCTCTCACCCCAGGTTGGGATGTAAGAGATTCCTCTCCGCCAAGGGCGGATCGGAATGACACTTCGTTCGTCCTTCAGGAGAACTTATTATTCGTAACCACTCACTTGTTAAGGTGCGTAGCACCGCAAACCCGGTATGAACGCTCCTCGCGAGTGCGAGGCTGTAAGCCTCCAGCGCGAGGTAAGTTTCGTAGCCGGGTTAAAGTGCAACTTCGTTTGAGATCAACTGATGCCTGTCCAGGCACAGCTAGTGCGCCTTTGAGGCTAAGTGGATCGTCAAAACTGAGGTTTTCGGCCTCAGAAGCAGGGGCACTAAGGTGGTGCTCCTACTCCTGGGGTCGCAGGTCCGCCGATGAGGCGGAGAGGCTATGTGAAGCTGTTTGAAGCTGGATTCCCGGTCAAGCCGGGAATGACATATAGATGTAGAGCAAGCTTCATAAGAGTAGCACTCTAGCATAAACAGTGCTACGTGTCAAGTCCTGTAGTATTGTGACAATCTGAACTGTAATCGAGGTTTTAAGAGGGAAAATTGTTGGATGCTCCTTGAGATTAAGTGTCCTATAATATAAATGCCCTCTGCTATTGAGCGGTGTGTTATGATAACAATATCATGAATCGGAACCGGTTCACGAAAGAGTATGCGCATATGCTTTCAGATAAAGCTATGGAGCTTGCAAATCTGGCTTTGATTGGACTGGTATTTATTCAGGTGATTCCTGGACAGGGGTTTAGCGGCTTTGCAATTGTCTTGGGCATTTTAACATTTACACTACTTCACCTGCTGGCTTTTTATTTAATGAATAAACGAGGAGGTAACTATAAATGATATCATTACAACCCATTGAAATTGCCTACCTAACCGCCATTATTTTTGCTTTGGTGATGTTAGCTCTGGCATGGTACACACGAAGTATTAAGGGTAAGTAACATGACACCACTTATACTAATGCTTGTTGGTGGTCTACTTGCAGCAGCACTCATTGCTTATCTGGTAACCCGGAAAGGGTAAAATCGCATGGACTTAAATTCAGCGGAAATTACAATTCTTTTGGTTTTCGGAGCCATCGGGCTGGTGGCTACTTTCTTTTATTTTTCAGCTCGGAAATGATTTATTTCGCTCGAGCCTGTCGAGAGCTTCTGATGGAGTTCTCCACGCTCCGCCTGCGGCGGATTGGTCGAACAAAAATTTTCACCTCACCCTTACTCCCAACTTTGCAAACACATAGTCATACAGCTTTACCACTTCGTCGCGCGAATACTGGGTGCCAAGGAGAACGATAATAATTTGTTTGCCGCCGTTTTCCGCATACGATACCAAAGTTTCACCGGCAAAATCAGTGATCCCCGGTTTCACCCCTTTGACTCCCGGGTAAGACGCATCGAGTTGTAAAATGTTGTTGAGGTAAAAGGCTTTATGTTTATTTTCGATATATGGAATTTCTTTGTACCGCGTGTCTACAATTTCGGCAAATGTGGGACTACTGAGCGCGTAATTGGTTAATGCTAATAAATCCAAACCAGTAGAAAATGTTGTCGTTTCCCGGGTATCACCATCAAGACCGGAAGGATTAAAAAAATAACTATCAAACAACCCGAGCTCTGCAGCTTTTTCATTCATGGCGCGCAAAAAATTCGTGCGTCCGCCAGTCAAACCCTCAGCCAGCGTTTCTGCTGCGTCATTGCCGGAGGGAAGTAATAGTCCATATAATAAATCTTCAACCGTGACCCGCTCTCCCGCAGTCAGTCCCATGGTCGCTTCCCCGATTTCCGCTGCCGATGAACTCACCCGCAGTTCTAAATCCAAATCTTTACTGTCTAATGCAACCACCGCGGTCATAATTTTGGCTACTGACGCAATCGGATGTTCAGTAGTCAAATTTTTAGCAACGAGTAACTCTCTACTTTTGCGTTCCATGACAGCGTAGGCGGTAGCTTTTATTTCCGGCACGTCTGTAAAGCGCGGAGTGAGTGACGAGGGAAAATACTCGTTAGCCGGATATGAGTCTACGGTTTTTTTATCCGAAACTTCCTGCTTTTGGATGGCGATTAATTTTTCATCGTCAGATAGAGGTGAAATAATCCCCAATACCGGCGCTTCCAGCTGTTTTCCGGCCAAAACGACAACTGCAACGCTAGAACCAAGCAGAATTACAATTGTAATTACCATGATTTTAAATACCTTAGCCGTAAACATATTCTTTACTATAGCAAAAACGAAATTTGTGGAATGCGAAAGACAGAACCGTGAAGTTCGAACAGTTTACGGGGTATTAAGATTTATGGAGTTTGATCTAACTGGGCAATCTTCTTTTCCACTAACTGAATTGTTTCCGGATCATAGGGCATACACAACCCATAATGGGTAAGGGCATTTCGAAACCACTCAAGCGCTGCTTGCTTCTGGCCTTGTTTCGTGCATACTTCACCAAGTGAAAATGCAGCATTGCCCATACCCTGAGGATCTCCCAAATCTTCATAAATTTTAAATGCTTTATTTTGATCATCCAGTGCTATTTCCCACTGTTTCAATTGTTCCTCAACTCTCCCTTTTATATGATATATTCGCGCTCCTTCATACTTCACTTGCTGATCTCCTGGCCTCTTTTCAAGTACTTTTCCGAATAATTCTGCTGCGCGATTAATTTGATCTTCTGCAGTATTCCAAAGATCAAGATCCATCCTGATCAAAGCTGTATGTGTATACTACCTTAAGGTTGGAATATTTTCAGATGAAGTTTGGCTTGTTACTAGATCTTTTGCTTTTAAATCATAATTGACCGCTTCACCAAACTGTTTGTTTTTTCGTGTCACGTCCATAAGACTACCAAGTACTAATATTTGCTGCTCTGTATCACCAGAATGCTCAGCGATTACTAAAGCTGTATTGAAGATTTGTTCCGCAGTTGCGTATTGTTTCTCCATTCGATAATTAAGCCCCTGTACAAGGAGTAACTCTATGTAAAGCGGTGACAACACATCTATTACCATGCCGGCAAGTAATGTTGATTTCTGCCACTCACCTTGAATTTGCAATTGTTGTGCCTGTTTTAGGATCGCTGAAAGTTGACCACTTTCCTGAGTTTCTTTTGCCATGCCGGTAGTATAACGCTTTCCTTTGTTGTGTCAAGAAAATATCATCCCGACCATCGTTGAGGGATCTTTTCATTCTTGGCCGATCGATGAGATTCCTCGACT
>DQGR01000059.1 GCA_003524845.1 Patescibacteria group bacterium | reverse complement strand
ATAAGATCTGATTCATTAAACACCGGCTGGAATTCGTGCTGCAAATAATTTGCATCAGATACGCCCACCCGGAAGGCGGCGATCGTACCCACATTACCGAAAATTGCATTCTTCACTTCCTCTTCGACCTGGCCGATAAACTGGTTCGCCACAATTAAATTAAGGCGGTATTTGCGTGCTTCGGATAAAATTTGCGCAAAATCAGGCGTGGCAAAATTCTGGAATTCGTCAACATACAGATAAAAGTCCGGCCGTTCCTCTTCCGGCACATCCTGCCGGCTCATGGCAGCAATTAAAATCCGTGGCACCAGAATTAACCCCAGGAAGTTACTATTCTCTTCTCCGAGCTTACCTTTAGATAAATTGATAAGTAATATTTTGCGCTTATCCATCACTTCACGAAAATCAAATGAAGATTTGCTCTGGCCAATAATATTCCGGATCATTTTGTTAGTAACAAAGCGGCCGAATTTGGAAACGATATAGTCAAGCACCTCGGACTTGTGAAAATCAGCAGTTTGGGCAATTTGGTCAGTCCAATACCGGCGGATGATCGGATCCTGCACTTTGGGCAAAAGTTCCTGCACAAATGCGCTGTCAGTCAGCACCCGGACCACTTCGATAAATGTGTTTCCCGGCTCAGCCATGACGGTCAACATGGCATTGCGGACAGCATGCTCAAACCGGGGCCCGATAATTCCGGTTTTCATCGGATCATAGAGCTTGTACATAAGTCCGACAATTGAGGTGACGACATAGTGTTTTTGCTCTTCGGTCGACGCTTCAAGCATGTTGAGCCCCATTGGCCGCTCCGTATCCGCCGGATCAAAGTACACGACATCTTCGGCGCGCTCCGGCGGAATCATCGGCATAATGCCATTAATTAAATCTCCGTGCGGATCAATGACCGCCACCCCCTGGCCGCTATTAATGTCCTGCATAATCATGGCTTTTAAAAATTCGCTCTTGCCGACACCGGTTTTGCCAATCGTATAAATATGCCTTCTTCGATCGTCAAGCGATAGGTGAACTTTTTTATCAATCCCCCTGAACCGCGACATGCCGATAAACAGGCCTGACTCCGGCACTTTGGCAGACACCGGCGCGCGCTTGGCATTGAGCCAGAAAATATTCGGCGTTTCAATTGANNTAAATAAAATCAACCATAAAGAACTTTTTAACAAGTTGTTTCGTGCCGGAAAAACTATTTTGATCTGAAGCAAATTGCGCAAACACGCCTTTCAGATTATCAAGATGCATCTTGGCCATTTCCTTATCAGTTGAAGAAACTACCAAACGAATCGCAGTTCGAAATCCTGGCTTACTGGTTTTACTGCTGATGCTTTCGAGGGTCTTGGGATCGTAGGAATATTTAGCTTTCTCCGGATCCGACTCCTGCTTTTTAATTTGGGAAACAAACCCCTGCCCCAGCTTTTTCCATTTTGAATCAGCTGGCTCAATGATAATTTGTACAACCGCGCCTTCATTTTCGCGCATCTTGCCTAAGACCGAAGTGATTGAAGACAAGGGATCAGTCGGTAGTTCCCGAAAGGTTTTAAATGGCAAGTAATTGGCAGATTTTAATCGTAAACCCGCAAACTGGACAGTCCCGGTTTCGGAAAAAATATTGTGCTCCTCAACCTGAACAATATCAGCTCCCGGATACGCTCCATAAATCTGTTTTTCTACAAAGTCTCGTAAACTTCCCGGCACGGAAATGTAAAACCGGATATCGCCAGGCCGGGCAACGATTTCAAACGCAATCTGCGTCTGGGGTTTAAACTGCGAAAACCAGCCGCTTTTGCGAAGAGAAGCAAACGAGGCAAACATCTGTTCTGCTGCATCAATCTTCACTTCATTATTTCGGGGTACGGCAACCTGCAGCATCACATACTCAAGCGACTTCTCTTCCCGCTCGCGATACCGGTTCCATAAGTAAACCAGAAATACAACCAGGCCAAAGGAGAGTACGGCGAGAGACAGCACCAGAAAACTTAAGGTCAGTACTTCCAATTGATAGGTAAAATCAGCCAGTGCTTCTGGATTCATAATTTGCAGGGGAAAGACAAAAGCGGAAAGGGGAAAGTAACACTCACTAAATCTAAATTTTACTTTACCCTTAAGCCTTTACTTTGTACCCTAATCTTGTACTCGAATAATCCGGTTACCGATTTTTTTCAAATGAAAATGGGCTTTTTGCAGTTGCCGCACACACCAGACTGCAAACCAGCGAAAACTGGACCAAATCTTGGCATGCAAACCCTGTTCAATTTTTTCGTCAGTAAGCGGCAACTCAGGACCAACCGGCTGGGTTGCAACCGGCTGCGCCGGACCGGTAGCCTCAACTCCCAGTTGGCGCACATCTTCAGGCAGTGTGATAGTTTCACTGCGCTTCTCTACTCCGACTTGCTCAATTTCCGGAGTAAGTTCCATCTCCGTAATTAATTCTTCCAGACGTGCGGTTTCCGGTTGTGGCGCAACTTCGTGTTCTTTTTGTAAACCCGGAGCTGGCGGCGCAACTGGCGGTTGAACCGGATTTGCACCGCGGGGATTCTGATCATCAGGCAGGTTAGTCATAGTATACTCATGATAACACGCACCTACTTACGCCACAATTACGGTTCCTCTTCCTTGAGTAAACCACCTGTGATAAATAATTCCACTCCGTTTTTGACTTAGTTGTGTTTGTCCTGGAAATTGCTTGCTAACAATCGAAACAGGAGCTTCATATGGTAACATGACGGGTACAACCGGACTAAGTCTTTCTTGAACCGCAAACAGATCAGTTTGAGTTGCTTGCGTCGTTGACACTGTTTTAACTTCAGATATTTTTTTCCGCTCAACAGAAGGAACAAAAATTAATCTTATTAACTTATGCATGAGGTGTTTTGCCATTGCAGGCAACAACTTTCTCATCTCTATAAAAGAAACACTGATAGATTTTTTCTCTTCTGATTTACCTAATATTTTTTCATAGTTTGATTTCGGTTGCTTCTCCGAGAATAGATTTCTTACTTCTACTCGCATTTTGTCTATTTTCGAAACAACAACTTCATTTTTACTTAGTATCATTGGTTTAATGATTGTTCCGAGAGCCTTATTGAGAAATAACCTACTTTCAATTAAAGTGTGCAAAATCCTGGCGGAGAAAATTTTCGACCTTTCTTTGATAGTTTTTACCAATCCCGTTCTGTCTCGCAATTTTAAGTTGTTGATAATAACAATTGACTGCTCTTGTTCTTTTTCTTTAACCTTCACTCGCTTATTGATCGCCTGAGTTTCAAGTCGTTTATGTAATTTAATTAAGAAAACCTTTACTAAGGTAGCTTTTTCTATTATTTTTGCTTTCACTCTAAACATAACTGGTTCATTAATTTTTCTGCTAATTGTAAGACCGCTAGTTTCAGTTTCTTTCTTTTTTGTGTCCTGACTGATATTTCCGAGGGGCTTGATTTTTTCATTTTTAATTGGACTAAAGAATAGTTTTGATTTCATTTCTATCTGTTTCCTGAAGAATATTAATTTATCTATTAGGACTCGTTTTGTTTTGTCGCGACGTGAATTATCCATTTGTGTCTCTGATCGAGAATGATTTAATCTTGGTTTAAGGAAAATTTCCGCTCTTTTCTTTGCTAAACGTAATCGGAACCTAGATATTTTCTCTACAACATCAATCTTTAGTTTAATAATGATGAGAGAAGCTTTCCTTGCAGTTTGTGACAACCTGTTTTGTTTAGCTTCTGGTTTTACTCTCACCATTAGTGTGAGTTTTGCATTCTCTTTTATAAAAGTCTGCTTTATCTCTGAAATAAATTTCTTAGCACTTAATTTGGATCTTTGTGTAAGAATTTTTAATTCTAGTCTTAGCCTATGAATCAGTGAACACTTCTTTACCTCCAATAATTTTGTTGGTATGGTTGGTTTTTCCGAATTGATAATTGATGGGGCAAGTTGTGATTCTTGTCTTCCTCTGTGTTTATTTCTGATTTGAACTACATGTGCTTCTCGTCTCTGCATTATTCCAATTACTACTTGCTGTGGTTTATGTTCTATAAATTCCTTTTGCAGCGGAGGTACAACATCTTTCTGAACTTCTTGCACCAGTTTTCTGGAATTAATTTGAATTTGAACCTCTGACTTTTGTAAAACCCTATGAGTTGGTTGTCTAAAATGATTTATTGGCAAACTCTGATCTTCAATCCTCGGCTTTCGTTTAGATACAGCTGTTTCTATAAAATTAGTTGTAATTTTTGGCGGCGTAAATATTTGTTTGGGTTCTGTATTTTCACTGTAGAAGTATTTGGAACTAGAAGGTGCACTACTTACCGTTACAACCGCTCTTAATGGTTTATCCTTTTTCTGAGTTACAAACACTGATTGATGTTGCATGCTTGTATTTTCATGGCTTAATAACACTCTGGTTGCTGCTGCCCTTTGAGTCAATTCAATATCAAATTCGATTTTTCCTTTAATACTGATGAGTGGAAAATTAGACTCGTTATTATGAAGATGATTCATGTTTTGGGTAAAAGCACCCATAACACGAACTACGTCTCCTCCCTCAACCAAGGTGAGATCTCGTCCTAAAGTCTTACTAATATCAATGCTACTGGCTTTGAAAAATCCGTTACTTTGCTCTTTTTTTATGGTAAAAATATATCGAGTTCCGTTCGTATCAAACATTGGCATAGCTACCATATCTGCTTGTCCTGATATAAGCAACTCTTGCGCTTTCAGGTGTGCTTGATGTTCTTCCTCATTGTAAAGATGTGGTCGTTCTTTTTTTGTATTTTCAAACATTTCATTTATGGTTCCAAATCCTTCTGCATACAACTCGCCATTTCTAATTTCATAATAGCCCTTAGCTTCAACTTCATTCTCTCTTTTCTTCTCCTGGAAAATACTCGCTACGTTTTGTGGCATAACTATTGAATTAAAAATAATTAGTGCTCGCCGACGGGCCTGTTGCAATCTATCGGTTTCTGATACAGACGGACTGATGATTTGTAATAAAGTTTGTTGCTGCTGAAATAGGGAATTAAAATGAAATAAATCAGCTTTTGAATCGTATCCGTGCTTATTATCTGGTGTCATAAAAAAACTCCTCGGTCTTTCCGAGGAGTTGCGTAAAGTCACGCTTCTGCTCGGAAGTCCGCCTGAGGCGGATTGCGGGGATCTGGCTTATCCGCCTGAGGCGGAATTACAGTTACGGCATAGCTCCGGATTCACACCGGATTCACCCGAAAAATTTAATTTAACTGGATATATTTCCACTCAATTCGATCATTCGCACTCAAAGTTTTGCGATCCGGAGCTGCGTCTCCGGCAATATCATTGACAAAATATGCCCAGCCATGAGTTGCTGAGGCTGCGAAATTACCTACTTTAGTCACCTGTATACCATAACCATATTCTTCACTGCTGTATTCAAGCTGATCTTGCTTGGCGGCTTCAACAAGCGCCAGATACGCATTTGCTGCTGCAATCCCGGTATACGTCTTCTGTTCAGTGCCAAAATCTAAAACTACGGTCAGATTCTGCACCGTGGTTTGTGTTTGCAATCCAGCAGAAGGAGTAGCCGTCAGAGACCCGCCAGACCCCATGAAGTCAAAGATCGTCTTATTGGGAAACAACCGCGACAGCACAAATAGTACTAAAACTACGGCGAGTAATAAATAAACCGCACCGAACTTTTTCAGATCAAACATACCGGGTAGTAGATTTTCGACTTTCCTTTCGGAAACGAAAAAACTACATAATTTCAAAAATGTTTTTCTAATTGTAGCACTTCGAGTAGTTTACTTAATGTACTTTTACACATGGTCGAAAATTCACTACCCGGCATATTCCTTTAGTCATTCCGATCCGCCTTTGGCGGAGAGGAATCTATCTCAACTGCCTTTGGTGTAAAAGATCCCGCAACGATGATCGAAATGACTAATTGTCATTTCTTCACTGGCCGTTTGATCCCCTGCCACTTAGTCTCTTCGACCTGAGCTTGCTTATTTATAAACCGGGCGAGTTGAAAAAACAAGTCAGACAGACGATTGATGTATTGCAAAACTTTGTGGTCAACTGGTTCCGCATCTAATAAAATTACGAGTAACCGCTCAGCTCTTCGACACACACTGCGGGTAATATGAGCGTGAGAAGCGGCGACTGATCCGCCGGGTAATATAAAATTCTGTAAATCCCCCAAAGTTTTTCCCATCACGTCAATCTCTACTTCCATTTCCGTCACCCGTGCGGGCAAGATGGAAATGTCTGCGTCTTTCCAGCCGGCGAGAAAACTGCCAATCGTAAATAAATCCATTTGGATTTTATGCAAAAATTCTTTGCGCTCCGAATCAGGCAGTTCTGCGGCAACCAGGCCTACCCAACTATTCAGTTCATCAATCGATCCATACGCTTCAACGAGTGCATGCGACTTCTTGACCCGCTTTCCGCCATAAAGTGATGTCTCCCCTTTGTCTCCGGTTCTGGTGTAGATCGGCATAAAGAAACTGAAATATTAAATACTGGCAATGGCAATAGAATCGATTGAAGTTTTGACCGGCGTATCAAAGCTTCCGGCGCCGAGCATTAGGTTTCCCGGATTCAACTTTGGAATTCGTGCTATGCCAGTTATTTGACCGTTCAAATTAATCTCAAGTTGTGGCTGTGCACTTTGTCCTCGAGCATTAAGTCTTAAATCATTTACCTTTTCACTTGGAGTAATAGTTGAATTAAAACTCCAATTTTCTGTCTGCGGTGAATACACATAAGTATCAATTCTGTCAGCGCTAATCACTACTCGAAATGAGCCCGGTGTGGTTGGATTTCCTTCTGTATCAAATTCACCAAACTGTAAACTCAAATAACCTTTACTTGAATCTGGTAGTTCACGAATTGCGAGATCCACTGAAAAAGAGCCGGGGATACGTTCCTGTGGAACATACACCATTGACTCCTGATTAGCCGGAGGGGATAAAACTAAAGCTCCTTTTTCAACTTGTGCATAACGACCTAGATCCCAGGCATTATTTACCCGATCAAAAGAATCATTAAAAATGCTACGCTTTGTTTGGAACTCAGCTGGAACAGCAAACGGACTTGCTGCCATTAAAAACCCCGCTATTCGAGGAGGTGCTTTTTTAAGAAAGTCTCTCCTTGATTCTGTCATAGGTAGAATTATACCTCATTTAACACTCACTATATCCACACCCATAGCATTTCTTGCAGCCTTCTTCGTGAGCCAGGGTATGGTCGCCGCAGGATGGGCAAAGATCAAATTCTTTTCCACCCACATGCGCTGGCGCTGGGTTTTTAGTGTAGAGTGGTTGCTGGCCGGGACTGACTATCGCCGGCGGCAGTTCTTTTTCATCAGCAACCACAGCTGCCGGTTCAGTGTGGCCATTGGTTTTTTCTGCATGACCGTTGATCTCACTGTGCTGGGCCAATTGCGTCAAGTGGTCAGTGATGACTTTGGCAATTGCATCTGGCAATGACTTAACCCGGTTTTCGCCAAACCCCACATGCCGGCTGCCGCCAATGCCGGAGAGCTGGCGCGCCACCTGGCGAATGCGCTCGCTTGGGCTTATCGGCGAAGCCACCCGTAAGGTCAAGGAAATAAGTCGACCTAAGCCTTCAGCCATAGCCTGCACATCACTGCCGGCTTTACCAACGTTGATAAAGAGTTCGAGTGGTTCATTGTGACCATTGGTATTGATGGTCACATACGCATTGCCAACCGGCGTGTCCATTTTGTAGGTGACACCGGTGACGCGGATCGGGCGCGGCTTGATTTCCGGCATAATGGGCACGACCGGCACTTCTTTGGCATGACCATTAGTAGCTATTACTGGTTCAGTCTTCTTCTCCGGCCCGCCTTGACTCGCGGTCGGCGAGGTAGGCAATCGTTCCAACACTCCAGCGCGTGACCCTTCGCGCATATAGGTCACACCCTTACATCCCAGGTCATATGCCATCATGTAGAGCTTTTGTACGTCAGCCACCGTGTGCACATTGGGTGCATTTACAGTTTTGGAAATTGAGGCATCGACATATTTTTGGATCGCCGCCTGCACCCGCACGTGGTCCTCCGGGGTGAGGTCGTTGGCTGATACAAAATAGTCAGGCCGGTCAGTGAGTGTCGGTTCCCTGCCCTCGCGCACCGTAAACTCTGTAAACCACTCCTCATATAACGGGTGGCGGAGAATATGTTCACCGAGCCGGTCCCGGCGTAAAAACTCGAACTCATACACCGGCTCAATTCCGCTTGAGGTGCCGGACAAAAGCGAGGTCGATCCAGTCGGCGCCTGCATGAGTAACACTGAGTTGCGCACACCATGTTGTTTCACCTCTTTTTGTAATTCTTTGGGTAGATTCTTAATGAAATATCCGGCGCTGTATTTTTCTGCATCAAATTTGGGGAACGCACCTTTTTCCCGAGCTGCAGCAACAGATGCAGCAAACGCGGCGTCACGAATCGTACGATAGATTTTTTCAATAATTGGTAAACTCGCCGCTGACCCGTAGCGCACTTTCATCTTGATGAGCGCATCTCCAAGCCCCATGGTGCCTAAGCCAATCCGGCGTTCGCCGTTAAGTTGTGTTTCGCGGATCCCATCAAACACATACACGTCCTGGTCAATGATGTTATCCTGGAAACGGACGGAAACCGCAGCAATTTCGGCGAGCAGCTTATAATCCATCTCCCCTTGGCTATTTACGAGTGCGGCTAGATTAATCGAGGATAAATTACACACACCCCAAGCCGGCAAACCCTCTTCACCACAATCAAGACTGACGTAACCATTTGTAATCCAGGTTAATGTCTCAGGCTCATGCACATCAAACACATCTTCGTACGTATGCGTATCTTCCACTTTTTCCACTGCAACTGAAATATTTTGTAATCCATTATGGTGTAAAATAGGTTCTGTGGGTAAAAAAGTTGCCCCTCGTCTTGATCGGTTTCGCTTAACGAGATCAGAACTCAAAAAACTATCAGATATTACCGATGGCATTGGCCAAGTTGTTCTGGCTGTAGCGGTAATACCACCTTTGTTCGTTGAAGTTGACAAAATTGATTGGCTGAGAGTACTATTAAGCGGCATCGTCTGCATAGTTTCCTGGTCAATCAGCTTATATTTTGCAAGAAAGGCAAAATTATGACCATAGATCCCGGCTCTCTCAATACCAGCTTGCTTTTGTTGATTTTCATACTGCTGTTGCTTTTGATCATCGTGTTGATTGCTCTGCCGACGCTCATCCGCGGTCCCAAGAAAGATTAATTTAACCACCTGATCTGCTTTTTCCAGATCACTGACTTTCACCCATTCTTGCTGACCGTTTTTCCTCATAACCCGCAGTTTATGATCAACAGTTGCAGAGAGTGTTCCTCCATCAGAAAAATACACTTTATAAACCCTTTGTTTACCATTGTTGTACACTTTATCTATTGGTTTTAATCCCTTCGGGGTAAGTATTTTTGTTCCAACTATCAGGTCTTTTGCTTTTATCCACCCATGTTCTGTTGCCACCAGCGTATCTCCAGTCACGCAAGGATTTACACAATTTATATAATTAAAGTAGGAATTAGAGTGCCATTTATTGTAGCGCTCCATGAAAACCAAACCCGGTTCTGCGCTTTTCCAGGCAGCTTCACAAATCAAGTCCCAGAGTTTGCGCGCCTTAATAGTTTTGTAAATTTTTGGCTTTTTTCCAATGGCCAACCAATGCGCCATAATTCCATCCCACTTCTCGTCGTACTCTGGATCGTCCGTATCGGGAAAATAAAGGTTCCAGTTGCTATCAGTTTTCACCGCGTCCATAAATGAATCGGAAACGCAGACTGATAAGTTGGCGCCATTGATGCGGCTTAAATCTTGCTTAACGGTAATAAATTCTTCAATATCCGGATGCCAGTCCCAAAGCATGAGCATCAAAGCCCCTCTGCGCGTTCCGCCTTGCTGGATAATGTCTTTGGTAGCTACAGAAAACAGTTCTGCCCAGTTGCAGGGCCCTGAGGAAAAACCATTGACTTTCTTGACCCGGTCGCCGCGCGGCCGAAGTGATGATAAGTTGATCCCCACGCCGCCACCTCTGGCCATAATTTCCACCATTTGTTTTAAGGTCTCAAGAATTCCACCCCGTGAGTCTTTGGGTGACGGAATCACAAAACAGTTGTAATAGGTGACTTTGTAGCCGGTTCCCGCCCCCGATAATATACGGCCGCCGGGAACAAATTTGAAATTAGTCATCGCGGAGTAAAATTTTTCTTCCCACTCAGTTTGCAGTTTTTT
>DQGR01000080.1:6640-7696 GCA_003524845.1 Patescibacteria group bacterium | reverse complement strand
CTTAAGTAGGGTGAAATTATCACCTTATTATTTAATAGCATCCTCACGAAAGTGAGGATCTTTTTTTCATAGAGACTTATCTAGGAGATTACTTCGTACCAACTGTAATTTCGATATCAGCTTCATCTGAAGCTTCTAAAGTATCGCTGCCCACATTAACAGAATATTTCTCGGAAAGATCTGCAACCAATGCACTTTCAAAATTTCCAAAACCCTCTTTAAGGATTATGGTCGTATTATCAAATTCATAACTCTGGGCATTCCCGATGGAAATTACTCTCCATCCCAGCTCTTCCAGGAAATCTTTTACACTGGAAGCAACGCCTTCTTCACCGCTGCCGTTTAAAACTCTGATTGCGGGTTCGCTCTTATCAACTTCTGCGGAAGGAGATGGCGAAGGTTCGGAAATCGGGCTGGAAGCAGTTTGGGGTGTCGGCGAAACAGTTTCCCCTTTCTCTCCCCTGAATTGGGCAAATGGTCCAATACCCCTAAAAAAAGCAAAGACTAAAGCTCCTATGATAATTAGGACAATAAGAAGCCAAAGCCATTTGGCGTTTTTTTCTTGGGATTCTTGATAAATCGGACTTTGGGCAGAAGATCCCGTAGCTTGATTGTTTTGCTCGTCCATTGAATCGTCTGCAAATTGTATCAGATAATGTCAAGCCCGTAAAGAAATTACCAATCTAAATCCTAAATCATGTCGAGCCAATCCCTCTAAAATCGCTCTTTGAGCTGTGTATGTTTACCCTGAGTGAAACCGAAGGGAATAATACTGAAAAAGCGAAAAGTAAGATTAGTAGGGTCAAGAGGGACAACAGTGAGCCGACGATGGGAGTCGAACCCATGACCTTTTCCTTACCAAGGAAACGCTCTACCACTGAGCCACGTCGGCAAGTTTACCCTGAACGAATGTGAAGGGTGCTGGGAGCAGGATCTGCCTTCGCGAGTTCTTCACTTCGTTCAGAAGGCGAACCTAGAGGATCGCTCCAAGTCCCAACAGAATTTATCACCAGTCCATTGGTGAAAAATTCTGTGCTGGGAGCAGGATTCGAACCT
>DQGR01000080.1:0-6597 GCA_003524845.1 Patescibacteria group bacterium | reverse complement strand
AAACAGTTGCTCTACCGCTGAGCTAAATCGGCAATTTAACTTTCCAATTTTACACTATTCACTTACCGACCTCAATCAAAAAACATTAATGCATTCAGACTATTGTAACAACCTTTAAAGGGTGCGTCCTTTCTATAGGATTCTAATCGATGGCTAAATCATCTAATTGGTCTTTGGAATCTCCAGTAAACCCTTCGACAAATTCTTGATAAGAAATCGCCCTATTGTAACTGTCGCCACCTTTCCCCTTCTTGAAAAGAGTCAGTATGGGATCTGGCGTGAGCCAATTATCTTCTTTCTGACCAATGTAATTTTTATAACTTGAGTACGGATATTCGCGCCAATTGTTCACCAATTCTGCTGGATTTAAATGAATATAACGCGAAAGATGCAGAAAATAAGGTTCTGTTTCAACAATTGCAGCTTTATATCTACCTTGAAACAAGGTACCAGAACGTTCATATTTTTTATTAAAATACATCGCGTAACTAGTACCTAGCGATCTCATAAACGCTTCCATTCCATCTTTAGTTTTCTGAAAGACAAAAAAGTGAAAATGATTCGGCATTAAACAATAAGCTGAAAGGTTAATCTTTTTATCAAACGAATATTGAGACTTTGGGTCTAAATACTTCTGCAGCTTATCTAAGAAAACTTGATAATCCTGTTTATCCTTAAAAATTTTACTTTTACCCGCACCTCTATTATAGATGTGATAATAACTGTTTTCTAAATAGAATTTTAAAGAATTCTTTGCCGGCATAGAATTAAAATAAGACTATTGGAACAGCCTGTCAAGGGTGCGTCCTTATTATAGGTTATTTTGTAGGCAATATTTAATTACTGCTTCACTTCTTGCCCATTTTGTGCTTAGATATAATTAATGCCCGGCGCTTCGCGAACAATTAACAAGAAACAATTAACAAGAAACAACGTACACGGCGGATTTACTTTGGTTGAAATTCTTCTTTCCCTATTTTTTATAATCGCCATTGTTACCATTCTGTTTTCTACATCCGGCTCCCTATTAACCCGCCGAAGATCCGACCAGCAATCAATTGCTGCCAAAGTCGCAACTAAAGATATTGAGTACCTAAGAGGTCTCGCCTTTGCATCTTTACCAGCTACCTCACCGCCAGGCCCCAGTGGCTGCCTCCAATTAGGCGGAAGTACCGATCCAGACCTTACAAAACTTCGTGACGGAAAATGCGCAAGAACAATAACAAATTATGAAGGAAACGCGATCATCAAACAAACCACTGTCACAGTCTACTGGGATAACGACAATGGTGTTGAACAGCAGTTGAAAATGGACACTCTAATCTATGAAAGCGGACTCTGAAGAAGTTCGTAGATCATAGTTCGTAGATCATAGTTCGTAGATGTCTGACAGTGCTTGAATAAAAAAAATGATTTTAAAAAAAAAATTCTGTTTTTCCTATACCCTTAAAGCTTAAATCCGGCTTAACCCTCGTCGAGTTGGTTACCAGCATTGCCATTCTGGGAGTCCTTACTCTGATGATCGGCTCGGTTTATCTTGCCCACTTCCGGCTTTTCTCCAGCCAAAGCGCTTCTATTGACACTTCCGCCCAAAATAAAATTGCCATCGAAGAAGTCTCCAATCAAATCCGCGAAAGTAATGGAGTCGTCGATTCCTGTTTAGCCCAAAATCCGTGTGGCGGACATCAAAGTGGTAATTCGAAGTTAGTGCTCCAGCTTTGGCCACTTAACGCGAGTGGTGCGCCGTTTGACCCTACCACCAACGCCCCTGACTATATTGTTTATAGACTGAATAACCCACCAAATGACAAGAATTTCGTCAAAAGCGTATACCCCAATCTATCTATCCTAAACACCCGTAAAGCAATGACCGACAAAATTTTGGCCTCTAATGTCCAAATATTAGCATTTTCATATGTTCCAGCTGTCCCTGGTACTTCTGAAGTAACCGTTTCGATCACAACCCAACCCAAAAATTCCAAAGAAACCCCGTTTACACAAACTGTGAAAGTATACTTAAGGAATAGATGAAGAAAGGCCTTTCCCTACTCGAACTGCAAATCGTCATTGCCATTTTTGGCGGAATTTCCCTTATAACCGGAGCCGTTTATTTTGCCTACACCAGATTAATTAATGAAGAAAAAATTACTATCGAAGTTGCCAACCAAAATAGAAACGCGATAGACGAGATGACTAACCAAATTCGCGAAGCTCAAAGCGTTGCCATGGACTGCACTATTTGCGGCACTGTTTCCGACAGCTCATCAACAGTTCTAATCCTTGCACTTTGGCCAATTGACACAAACGGCAATTTGTTCCAACCGGCAACCGGTGAGTATGACTATATGGTCTACAAACTGGACAGCGCGCCAAATGACACAAACCTTATCAAACAAATTATTCCCAATGGCACGACAAGCAGCCGGATAAATACCTCAAAAATCCTCTCTTCCGATGTTAAAACAATTCTTTTTGAATACGGCAATGCAAGTCCTGCTCTGGCTTCCGAAGTAACTGTCTCCTTAACTAACGAAAAAATATCCTTCGTCAAGACCCATACCTACAGCCAGCAGTCCAAAGCAAGTTTAAGGAATAAATAGTGATAAACAGTTTGATGGCTCGATAGTTAGATAGATTGATAGAATGTATGAAAAACCCAACTACCCAAGTGGATCATCTTCGCTCTGGCAAATTGTGCGCGGGACGTACAAATTCACAAAGTGAATTTAGGGATTAGTGATTAGGGTGTAGGGTTTAGTAAATAGATGGATTGCTAGTTAGATAGTTAGGCTTTTCCAACAATCCTTTAAGGGTGCGTCCTTTCTATAGGTCTGACCTAGAACCTGCTGACTGGAACCTGACAACCTCAATCTAGTAATATAGAAGTATATATGCCCACCNNTAGGGATTAGTGATTAGGGTTCAAGGAATAGTTGGATGGTTAGGTAGATAGAAGGTATTGTTAATTGGCAACTTTCCCAATGTTATAATCTGCCAATGTCGCAAAAATACTATCTTGAAGCCGCTACTCCTCTCGGCAAAAAAATCCATACTACTAAATCTTATTGGAATTATATTGTTAATAGAAAACACCCTGAAATCAAAAATCAAAAGCATAAAGCTATTGAAACTTTAACAAATCCTGATACAATTAAGCAGAGCCAAGTAGACGAAAAAGTATTTCTCTACTATCAAAAGATCACGGATAAATATTTTTGTATTGTGGCAAAACATTTAGATGTTAACGGTTATATAGTTACAGCCTACATCACAAAAAAATTGGCAAAGGGCAAAATAATATGGNNGCAAAGCCTAAAAAAATAAAAATATTTTTCGACAAAGCAGCAAATTCATTAGTCGTATGGTTTGATGAACCAAAAAAGGCGGTAATTTCCGAAGAATCAGAAAATGAAGTAATTTTCATGAAGGATAAAAATGACAATGTAATTGGATTCGAAAAGCTAAACTTTCTTACAGCCGGCAAAAAAGATATAACTTCTTTACCAATCCAGTTTGAGAAGCCGCAAATTATTTCCGCATAAATTCTAGCGATTTTTCCCCACTAAAACAATCGGCCTTGAAAATTCATTTTAAGTAGAGCCGAATGAGACTTGGCAAATTGTCCGCGGGACGTANNAGTTTATTCAACTACGAACCTAACCGGTGCCCTTATTGGTGGTAGGATAGGAACAGGCGGAGCCATTACTTACGATGACGATTTGGCAGAGTTTAGCAGTTCCGGGTCTGGTGCTAGCGACTGGCAAATTGTCCGCGGGACGTATAAGTTTACGAAATAGTTGGGGTAGATTGATGGTTTGGTAGATAGTTGGGTAGTTAGACAGTTAGGCTTTCCCAACAACCCTTAAAGGGTGCGTCCTTGTTATAGGTCTGACCTAAAAACTATACCCTAGAACCTGCTAACTGGAACCTAATAACCTATATCTAGTAATATAGAAGTATATATGCCCACCCACCCGCAACTTGTTAAAAAATTACCAAACTCCAAACTCCAAACTCCAAAATTTTGGTCATTGGTTATTGGTCATTGGTCATTGAAACCTATGGCGCCTGGCCAAATCTTAATCCTTGCTCTGGCCTTTTTAACCATCATTTTAATTCTTTCAGCATCTCTTTTTGGCAAAATCACCAATTACGTCCGATTCGGAAAAGTTAATACGGATACTCAACAAGCGACATTTCTCGCCGAAGCCGGTGTGGATTACGCTGTATGGAAATTTAATCAAGGTCTAAATCCAACCATAACTGCGCTTCCCTTAGGAACTGGTCAAATTGATATTAGTTGGGTTACGCAAGGAGCTCAGAGAAAACTTACTTCAAAAGCATGCTTACCAACCTCAAACAATTGCAAAATTAAGCGGATAGTCGAAATACTAGCCCAAGAAGGAGCCCAAACCTTTCCAATAGAAAACGCACTTCATTTAGATAGGGACAATCTGGATTTGGGTGACAGTAACGATGCACCTGTTATTAACGGCAATGTCTTTCTCAATAGTACTGTCAGCGGTGGTGCCCTCGGAATTAGGATAACAGGTAACTTACGTACCTCCCAAGATCATCCTGATGCAACGTGGAATGCACTATGCGCCGTTCAAGTCGGAGGAACAGAATGCCAGGACGGCGGTAACCCTTGGTGGATCCAAAACCAAGCTTTAACTGAACCTACATTTGAAGAGCAAGAAGTCAAAACCGCTGCGGCAGCCAACATAATGAACGTCAACTCTCTTCCCTTAAGCACAAACTGCACTCTACAAAATAAGACTTTTTATTTCGGCCCAACTAAATTTATAGGTGGAGATCTATCTTTTGTTGGCGGCGGCGGACGTAGATGTACATTAATGTTAAGAGGCCCCATTTGGGTTGCTGACGGGCGTCTTATATTAACCGCCACTGATGTTATACCGGATGATGCTTTTTTGGGCTCGGCTTCGACTGTAGTTATTGTTGATAATCAAATCCTTTCAGCATCCACAACAAATTGGAAAAAATCACTCCAAGGCGGCTACACTCTTGCATGGTCAACACTGAATAGCCAACAAACCTCATTAAACGCTATAGAGAATGGCGTAGGTAATGGCGCTATTCTCTACGCACCGAATGGCATTGTAGCAACCAGTGGAAGTAATAACATCAACGTCCGTGCTATTGTTGCAAACGGACTTAAAACAAGGTTTACCTCTGGTGTTAACTCGTCGCAAATCACTTACGAATCAGGAGTAGCTAGCGCTGTTTACAGAGTAGGTACCGGCACATCATCCAGTTGGGTCCTGCTGAAAGGTTCTTATTACTATAAATAGTGAAACCTTAGTGTGGTGAAAAAGTTTTTTAATCTTCCAACATTACCAAAAAACCAGCCCGGTTTTGTGCTGCTTGTGGGAATACTGGTTGTAACGGTGATAATTATTTTCTCTGCAGGCCAATTTGACAGAGTCGCTAATTTCGTTAGGCAAGGTTCCAATAAAGTTGTCCAGCAGCAGGCGGTAAATCTGGCAGAAGCCGGTGTCGATTATGCTATCTGGCAACTGAATAAAAATGCCGGCAACTGGTACGGAACAGGTACAGAAGTCGCTGTCGGCACAACCGGCACTTTTTTTGTAACCGTTACCGATGAATCTGCTAATATCAAAAACGTAGTTGCCACCGGCTACGTTCCCAATTCAACAAACCCCCGCCAAAAATCAACCGTCAAAACCCAAGTCGTGATCAGCGGCCAAACTATCGAGTTTAATTTTGCTACTCAAACAGGCACGGGTGGCATTACCATGAACCAGTCATCAACAATAAACGGCAACATCTACTCAAACGGTAATATTTCAGCAGGCAACGGCAGCCAGCAAACAATCGACGGCGAAGCATATGCTGTTGGCACCATTGATTCACCACCGATAACCGTTACTTCGGGTGTAATTGAAGAAAATCAAGAACCCGAAGATATGCCCACCATCGATTACCAGCTCTGGAAAGATGAGGCTACTGCCGGAGGCATTATCGATTGCGCAATTACTCCCAGCTCTTGCAATATCGACGGCGTAATTGCCAGCATCGGGCCAAAAAAATACATAGGTAATTTAACTATTTCTAATCAAGCAAAAGTTACCGTAACGGGCCCAATCTATGTGGAAAACGGCAATATAATAGTGCGAAACGGCGGCACGCAAGTTAATTTGAGTCAAAGCTTTGGATCGGAAGGAACTGTCATAATTACCAATGGCACTATCACTGTCGAGCAAGGTGGTGCCTTCAACCCCAATAGCGCCAGCCCGCCGGGTTACATACTGGTGGTGACAACTTCGACACTGGACCCAGCCATGTCAGTATCTAATCAAGGGGCCAATGCGGTTTTTTACGCCCTCGACGGCGGTGCTGAGCTTTCCCAATCGGCCCAAGTTAATGCTCTAGTTGCCAAAAAACTGATCATGCGAAACTCGGCAACTTTAACTTATGCCTCTGGCCTGGCCTCTGCAAAATTCTCCTCTGGCCCGGGTGGCAGCTGGGAAATCAGAAAAGGCAGCTACCAGTACACGAAGTGAGTGATTAGTGATTAGTGTACAGTGACTAGGGTCTGGTGATTGTAGTTTG
>DQGR01000003.1 GCA_003524845.1 Patescibacteria group bacterium | reverse complement strand
TACGTGTCAGATCTAGTTGCCGGAATTATTAAAGTAGTTGAGTCAGAAAAAGCAAAAGGCGAAACGATTAATCTCGGTAATCCCACCGAACACACCATTTCTGAATTTGCCAAGATCATAAAAGAGCTCGCACACTACGAAGGAGAATTGGTAAATTCCAAGTTGCCAGAAGATGATCCCAAGCTGCGGCGACCTGACATTACCAAAGCCCAAAACTTACTCGGCTGGCAGCCGCAAATCACTCTGACCGAAGGACTCAAAAAAACGCTCGCCTTTTTTCAAAACCCTGCATGAAAACCATTGTCGTCATTACCCCTACTTTTAATGAACGGGAGAATATCAATTCTCTAGTGGAAAAAGTTGAAGCTGAATTTAAAAAGCTTGACTACAAACTTAAAATTCTGGTTATCGATGACTATTCTCCTGACGGAACCGCTGAAGTAGTTTTGAAACTAAGCAAAAAATACAAAAATATCACCTTACGTTCCAAAAAAAAGGAAGGCCTGGGTGCAGCGTATGTGTTTGGCATGAACTATGCGTTAGCCAAGATGTCCCCGGATTTGCTGGTGCAAATAGATGCTGACTGGCAACATAATCCATCCTTATTACCGAAATTTATAAAAAAAATTGAAGCCGGAGCTGATTTTGTCATTGGCAGTCGCTACATTTCCGGCGGCTCAATTCCCAAAAACTGGGGGTTGCATCGCAAAATTTACAGTGTTATTGGTAATTTAATTGTCAGATTTGGCTTTGGTGCGCTTGCTCCGCATGACTGGACCTCGGGGTACCGGATGATGCGGACCGAGGTTTATACAACAGTCCGCAAGGGTTTGGAAGCCTATTCCGGATACACGTTTCAGGTGGCATTTCTCTATCGGGTGCGGACCATGGGGTTTAAAATTGCAGAAGTGCCGCTCGTTTTTGTGGACCGGATTCACGGCCGCAGCAAAATTGCGCCATATGACTACATTAAAAATGTAATTTTTTACGTTATTAACAATTCCACATTTATCAAATACGTATTGGTTGGGGGTGTCGGTTTTACCGTGCAGGCGGTGACTTTTAAACTGCTTAATGCCATTGGTTTATTTCCCGGGCTTTCAGTCATGATCGGGTCATTTTTTGCAATTGTCACCAATTTTTTAGGCAACAATCTCTGGACTTTTGGGCACAAACGGATTACCGGAGTCACCCGGCTGTTGAAAAAGTTTGCCCAGTTTTTTACCACCTCGATCGGCGCGATCGTCATTCAAGGTGTGGTGGTTTCGGCTGGCGTCTTTCTCTGGGGCAGAGCACTCGAGTTCTGGTACATGATTTTTGCAATTATTTTCCTCGTCATACCCTACAACTACTTTATCTATAACCGCTTTATCTGGAAGACCGGCGCTAAAAAGAATTAAGTATTAAGAGTTAAAAAGGAGCTAGTAGTTTACTGTCATCCTGAATTTATTTCAGGATCCCCAAGGGATTCCGAAACAAGTTCGGAATGACATACTACTTAAATGTTTAAAAATTCATTTACCACTATGTTCCAGCATTTTCGAAAAAAGTCATGGTTATTGCTTGTGGTAATTCTTATTGTTGCCGCGTTCCTGAGGCTCTATCGGATTGAGGATTACATGACGTTTTTGGGCGATGAAGGCAGGGATGCGCTGGTCGTGAAACGGATGATTGTGGATCACGAGTTTACGCTTTTGGGCCCAATCACGAGTGTGGGACTCATGCACTTGGGTCCTTTATATTACTATTTGATGATCCCGTTTTT
This sequence comes from Patescibacteria group bacterium, assembly GCA_003524845.1. Lineage (GTDB taxonomy): Bacteria > Patescibacteriota > Microgenomatia > UBA10105 > UBA10105 > UBA10118. The sequence goes on along the minus strand of DQGR01000003.1, from coordinate 23,294 downwards.
GTGGGCCTGGGGGTTAAATCCGGTGGGTCCCGCAATCATGGTAGCGCTCTTTTCACTGGCAACCATTGTGTTACTTTGGAAACTAGCTGAGGAGTACTTTGGGCGCAAGGCAGTTGCTATTTCCTCTTTACTGTATGCATTATCACCATTGGTCATTATCCATTCCCACTCATCGTGGAATCCGAATATTTTGCCGTTTTGGAGCCTGCTGATTATTTATGGCTTGACGCAAGTGATTATTCATAAGCGGTTTTTCTGGACAATCATTATCGGACTTTCGCTCGGCATTGTGATCCAGTTGCATTATGTGGCCCTGGTTTTCGGGCCGATTGTATTTGCCGCTTTACTTGTCAGTAGAATCCAATTACCCAAAAAATATTGGACGCTGCTAGTTGTTGGAGGCGTACTGACGTTTTCACCGTTTATTATTTTTGAAGCTCGGCACGACCTCATTAACACGCACACAATTATTAACTTTATTACCCGCACCGGAACCGCCAAATCATTTACCATCATGAACTTTTTCCGGCAGTTCTGGGATCTGACCGTACGCTTATATTGGAGACTATTAGTAATAACGAGTGCAGAACTGGCAATGTTGGTATTAATTGTGATCTTTGGAGTTTACGCATTCCTGTGGCGGATTGCCAAATCTACCAGATTGCGTCAGGCATTTCTGATCCTCGCTATCTGGTTTATTGTCGGGATTGGCTTTCTTTCTTTATATACCGGCAATATTTATGACTATTATCTGATGTTTATATTTCCGTTCCCGTTTCTAGCAACCGGCATTGCCGCGTCTTATTTATTTCGGAAGTGGTCAACAGCAGTTGTCGCCCTGGTTTGTTTAACTTTTTTTGTAACCACGGCAGTGAGAAATACGCCGATTGCCAAAGAACCAAATCGGCTGGCTACCTTGACGCGTGAAGTGAGCGAGTTGATTCTGGATAAAGCCGCAGGCCAGCCGTTCAACTTTGGCCTCATCACCCCGGGCAATTCTGACCACGCGTACCGCTATTTTCTGGAAGTTGGCGGCAATGCTCCAGTGGTTATAAAAAATGAGGTGGAAGATCCGGGACGCACGACAGTTACCGAGCAGCTGTTTGTCGTCTGTGAACAAAAAGAGTGCAAGCCGCTCGGATACCCTTTATGGGAAATTGCCGGCTACGGCAGGGCAGAAATTACCGATGAGTGGTACCTGAACCTCGTCCGCATCTTCAAACTCGTGCCTTACCAGATGCCTGCAATTTGAAAGCCGTTGTTGATCTCAAGTAACCTTCGTAGTCTACACCTTAATAGGTCGTCACAACTTCTTTTTATGCTTAGTCTCATTATCTTTTGAAAGCTACTGGTAAACCCTCAATTTAATTCGTAAGGTATTCTTGACGATTAACAACTTGACAACAATTGTAAAAATCATGTATTGTAAGGATTATGGAAATTATCGAACTTTTAAGAATTTTGAAAGAAGGGGAATCAACAGTAGTGGAGTTTAAGGAGTCTTTGAATAAAGAGCTTAAAAAAACAGTTTGTGCATTTGCAAACACAAAAGGAGGCAAAATATTAATTGGAGTTAAAGACGATGGATCTCCAATTGGCATTAAAGACAGTAAAATTCAACAAGAAATATCAATTTGTTTGCAAGCATTACGACCAATGCCCCAAATCAATATAGAACAAATCCCGATAGCGGCAACGAAAATTATTGTCATCACAATAAAAGAATCCAGCATGCTGACCTCATATAACAATATAGCCTATATTAGGGTTGGCACCAACAACTACCCTTTATCTCTGGATGAAGTGATTGAAAAATCAGCAGAGAGCTTAAGAGTGTTTTTTGACCAAATAACTACGGATGTTCCAGCCTCCGAGTTAAATAAGGATTTATTAAAAGAATATCTTGAGCGTAGACAAAAAACTCGTGGAGTTAATTCCAGCCTGGATTTAACTGATATAGCGTTGAGCTTAAAAATTATTAAAAAAAGAGATACTGGATTATTTCTAACTAATGCAGGAATATTGTGTTTTACTCAAGACCCTCAAAAACATATTGGGAATTCAACAGTCAGAGTTACCCGTTTTGATGATAACGAAATGAGGAGATATAGTTTTCAACAAGAATACAATGGTCCTTTACAAAAAATAGTTGCGGAGATCGAAGAATATTTTTTGAAAAATCTTAATCGAATAGGAGGATTCACTGTCGGTTTTAAAAGACAGGAATTTCTTGAATATCCGCTTCCAGCATTAAGAGAAGCAATTATTAACGCAGTTATTCATCGAAACTACTTTGATGCCGCAGATATTAGAATCTTTATTTTTCCGGAACGAATTGAGATTCGTAATCCTGGGTCATTCCCTCCCGGAATATCAATTGAAAGCCCTGAGCACAAGCCGAGAAATCCACAAATTGCAGAATTCTTCTACGATTTTGGTTTAACAGAAAAATATGGTTCAGGAATCAGGAAAATATTGAAAGAAACTTCGGAACACCCTTTAGTTGGAGTAAAATTTATAATTAAACCATATAATACCACTGTAGTGTTCAGTAAGAATATATCAAAAATTGACCTTGATAGCATAAATCTAAAAATATTAGAAACACTGGCAAGTGGATCAAAAGGTAGTGGTGAAATAGCAAGATCAATAGGACTATCTAGACAATCTACTGTAGAAAGGTTAAGAAATCTAAGATCCTTAGGTTTTGTGAAACAAGAGGGAGAAGGACCAAAAACAAAATATACGTTCAGCAAACTGATAACCTAGTTCTTTAAAAAATAGGTTCTGATTTTTTACAGTCTTTCAGGAAATTGCAATAGCGGCCTCTTTTGCCTACAATTATTAGTCAAAAATGCGCCAGATGGTACTTCCTGTTTTAAAGAGTTGCTTTCTCAAGTGTTTCTCGTAATCCGTGCCGCATAAAAGAGTCAATAATTTGCGCGTTTACCGTAAATTGGCCAGAAATGAAATTAGTAAGCGTCAATCCCTCGCCAAGGACAAGCCGTTTTCCGTCAAAAAAGAATTGGCCAAGAAGAAGTATATTCCACATTGCGAACATGCCAATCACTGCCATTCGACTCCTCAGTGATAACTTTTTAAGTACCCAGGCCATTCCCAATGCAAAAAAGGGCAGCGTCGAAAAAAAGAGCCGATTGCCGTAGCCAGCCGAGAGTCCACCGTTCCAGAGCCCTATGTAAAGGCTGAAGAGAGTAAATGTCACAAGTCCTACCCAAGCTTCAACTTTCAGTTTCTTTTTCTTCCTGCTGCTCCATAAACCGTAAAGCGCAAGGAGTAACACTGGCGTCCAGGTAAACAAACCCCGCTCAACTGATAATAGTGGAGCTGTGAGAGAAATGAGATTGAAAGTAAACCTTCCCTGATTTCCGGTAAGATATGGATTTACAAATGGTGATCCAAAGAGTTGCCGTTGTACCCAAAGCTGCGAAAGTAGACCAACACATGATCCTCCAATAATAATGAGCATCGAAGATATTGCAATCGGCTTTTTAATTCTCATGAAGAGTATGGTAAAGGGAGCAAGAAGAAGGAATGTATCAGGGAGCCGTGTGATAATAAAGAAACCACTAACTATCCCAATGATCAGTAATAATTTGTTTGATAGATTGACAGTGTGCGATAGGTAGAGAAGAAGACTGAAGAGGAAAAAAGCTACTTGGTGAGAAAGCGCTGGTTCAAACGCGGTAGAAGAAGTTGGTTGTAAAAAAAAGGGTGACAATAACAAGCTCGCTCACTTTTTTTTCAAAAAACAGTTTCAGATACTTTTCCGAAAAGTAAAGTCCTAAAATTCCGAGAATAATTCCAGTTACCCCAGGTCCGAGTTCGTAGAGCGAACTGAATTTGGAAATTGGTGTCCCGAGCAACATACTTGTTGTATGAATTAGTGCAAGTGATGGTATCCAAAAAAGCCCTGTTCCGACAGTCCAGAGATTATTTCTGAGACCAGTCATCGTCTGTTCTGTATTCCAACCCACTCGATTAATCGTCCCGTGTCGACCTTGAAAATTCGATAAGTGATTGTAAATAGGTGTGAAATCAAGTCGCCGTTCAAAATACAGAGCATGTGCGTATGAGTAATAGCCATTGCCATCACCGTAAATCCCCTGACCAGTTATCCAGAAATGCATGAGGTAAATACCGAGTGATAAAAAGAACAGTAAAAGAAACTTTCTCATAGTAACGTCAAGTACAGTTTTATTGTACATGAAGTCCAACTGCATAGAAATTGCATTAGAAGCCTCTTTTGCCTACAATTAGACCAATGCAAAACCATCTTTCAGTCGTAGTACCGTGTTACAACGAGGAACAGAACATCCGCCTTGGCGCGCTCGACAAGGTTGCCCGCTACATGGAAAGCCAAAAATATCTGTGGGAAGTCCTGATTGTTGATGACGGCTCAATTGACGAGAGCCCCCAGCTTATTAAAAAATTCATCAGTAGTAACGGACAAAAACATTTTCGTTTACTCGAACGTGAACACCAGGGTAAAGCCGGCACGGTGATTGCCGGGATGCTGGCGGCAAATGGCCGATATATACTTTTTTCAGACCTTGACCAGGCCACCCCGCTGGACCAGGTGGAAAAATTACTGCCGTTTATTGAGAAGGGTTATGACATTATGATTGGTTCCCGCAAAGACCGTCGGGCCGGCGCGCCGCTTCTGAGGCGGCTGATGGGCCCGGGATTTATGCTGGTGCGACATCTCATATTGGGACTTGGGAATATTAATGATACGCAGTGCGGATTTAAGCTGTTTAAGCAGGAAGTGGCGCAAAATATTTTTAAACGTTTAACTTTGTACAAACAAAACCAGGCAACCAGCGGGCCGCGGGTGACTGCGGGGTTTGACGTGGAAGTGTTGTATGTGGCGCTCCAGTTAGGCTATAAAATAAAAGAAGTTCCGGTCGAATGGCATTACGTCGATACGCGCCGCGTAAGTCCGATCATGGATTCGCTTGATGCCTTACGGGATATTATTCGCATCCGTTTAAATAGTCTGCGCGGGTTATATCACATGACGCCATGAACAAAATATACGGATTTGCTACGGTCAGCTTATTCATCGCGCTTATTCTCATCACCGTTGTTTACTCGTACACGCAGGTTGACCTTAATTTAACCCTCTCAACAAGTTCGTTTTACCTGCAACTACAGAAACCGTTAACTCAACTTGGATATTTTAACCGGCCGCTATCCGGAAGTATATTTCTAGGGTTATTTATAGGATTGTTTATTGTTTACGGCATGTGGTTATGGGGAATTGTAAGTCAGCGATTACACCCGCGCCTGATAAAAATCGGGATCATTACTTCGTTTTTATTAGTCTTGGGCTATGCCGCATTTTCTTACGACTTATTTAATTACCTGTTTGACGCGCGGATTACGACTTATTACGGACTTGACCCGCATTATTTCAAGGCGCTTGATTTTCCGTTTGACCCATNNTGTTTTTATTTAAAGGTATGTTTGCTCTGTTTCATGCGGTAAACCTTTGGTTATTGCATCGATTATTGATTCATATAAAAGTGAAACTACCACTGTTCTGGTTGGCAGTCTATGCGTTTAATCCGTTGGTATTAATTGAAAGTTTAGTAAGTCCACATAATGAAGTAGTGATGCTCTGTTTTACTTTATTCGCTTTTTGGTTACTTATAAAAAATAAAGTGTACGGTGGAGTTTTGGCATTTGCAGTTTCTCTGAGCATTAAATATATTTCTGCTGTTCTTACTCCGCTCCTGATTTGGAGACAGAAAATCGATAGCCGGTTTTTTACAGTTGCCTGGTATTTATGGATAATAGCCCTTATTCCAGTTATTTTGATGCGTGAAGTGTATAGCTGGTATTTTATTCCGATTATAGCCATAGCGGCGCTTGGCGGCTCATTTATCCCGTTTATGGTAAGTTTGGCGCTTTCCGGAATTACCTTAATCCGTTATTATCCATTCTTATTGCTGGGCGAGTACTCTGCACAATCTTACGAACTACAACTTATTGCAATGGTAGTCAGTGGTGTACTACTTGTGCCTGCAAGCTTATGGCTATGGCAAAAAAAATCAGCTGGTTGATAGTTGCAGTTTGTACTCTAGTTGGACTCTATCTCAGGCTTAAGGGTACCTGGTCTGGATTTTTTGCCTTTACTTTTGATCAGGGTCGCGATTTTCTTCTGCTGCACAACCTGGTATACCAGCACGTCCTCACCCTCATCGGTCCGGCAAGTGGTATCGGAGGGGTTTTTCACGGAGTTTGGTGGTACTGGTTATTGGCGCCGGTTTTCTGGTTGGCTCAAGGTAATCCACGCACTGTTTTCCTTCTTTTTGGAATCCTGATGACATTTATTATTCCACTGGTGTTTATACTTGGGAAACGGATAGCGGGAACATTTTTCGGGTTGCTGCAAGTACTTCTGGTGACCGTATCTTATTTTTATATCGGGATAGCCGCCCAGATTTGGAACCCAAACGTGGCGCCACTGCTTACTGCGGGATTGCTGATTGCCGTCTGGAATTATTTTAGAAACCGTACGGGTTTCATATGGATTGGGGTCTGTCTGGGACTTATTCTTGAATTTGGAATTGGCTATGGCGGACTATTTTTACTGAGTTTTATCGTCACACTATTTATTCTCAAGATCCGCCCGAATACCTCACAATTTCTAAAAGGACTATTTGGTTTCTTTATCTGGTTAATACCACGATTAATATTTGATGTTCGGCATAACTTCATTCAGGTTCAGTCACTCCTCAAGTATCTTGGTAGCCATAATCAAATTTCCGACAGCCCTTTGATCGTACGGATTGGTGAGCGGTTACTACTATTTCATGAACAGTTTATTGAGGCGTATGGTTTTCGAAATACAATAGTAGGGAGTCTACTTTTAGTTTTTACAATCGGTATGCTGTACTGGTGGTGGAACCATGAGCGAATCCTCGAACGCAAATTTTATTTCCGATTTTTATTTGTGCTTATTGGCATGCTGTATATTTTCTCAGTATTGTATCCGCAACCGCTGTGGAGTTATTACCTGACCGGAGTACCAGTGCTTTTCCTGCCTTGTGTCAGTCTTTGTTGGTATAATTTGGTTAAGCGGCAAAAACTACTGGGAAGTTTCCTATTGTTTGGATATTTGGCCTTTGGGCTTTACGTACATATTAGGTCAGATCGCGTATCCTGGGAAGGAGACGCCGCCGTATACAAAAATCAGCTCGCTGTCGTTGACGCGGTTTACCAGGAGGCTCAGGATACGGAATTTGTGGTGCAGGTATATTCGCCGTCGGTGATTGATTACACCTATCAGTATCTGTTTTTGTGGTATGGTGAAAAGACGTATGGTTTTGTGCCGCCGCGCAGCGAAGAGCGTCCACTGGTTTTTAACATTCTCGAGCCTGAAAAATGGCATCCGAAGCTGGTTGAGGCTTGGTTGAGAGAGCGAGAAGGGGATGGTACAATTGTCTGGGATAAAATATACCCGGGAGAAATTCGTGTTCAAAAAAGGATTCGTTAAACGTTTTACTATCGTTGGTTTTACTGCTGCCCTTTTGAGTGGTGTTTTTTTTGTATCCCGCCTGGTTAATCTTACGATCATTCCTATATTTACGGATGAAGCAATCTACCTCAGGTGGGCGCAGATTGCACTCAGTGATCCGCGCTGGCGCTTTATTTCGCTCATCGACGGCAAACAGCCGCTGTTTATTTGGTTACTGTTGCCGGTATTAAAATTTATCAGTGATCCGTTAATAGCTGGCCGGCTGGTTTCAGTTGGCCTGGGATTTATGGCAATGGTCGGATTTGCGGTATTCGGATGGGTGGTCACGAAACGGCTGCGGGGAGCGGTAATTGGCGCAGCTCTCTATCTCTGCCTGCCATTTTTTCTGGTCTATGACCGGCTGGCGATTTATGAAGCCTTACTCGTTGCTATAAGTGTTTGGTCGTTGCTACTGACTTACCTGTTTGGTAAATTTCAGCGGCTTGATCTGGCTTTATTATTAGGAACGACAATTGGAGCTGGATTACTCACCAAATCTTCTGCGAGTTTTTCCTGGTATTTACTACCGCTAACCCTGCTACTTATTAAATGGCCGAAGACGGGAAAGTTGCCGGTTTTTATGAAATGGTTAGGCTTAACTTTTGCAGTTATTGTCCAGGCGCAAATTTATGAAAACATCACCCGGCTGTCAGAGTTCCGGCATGTTATTGCCCAAAAAAATCTGACCTTTATCTACAGTTTCAGCGATTTTTTACAGGATCCATTTCGGGTGGCGCAGGGAAACCTGAATGGACTTATTGGCTGGCTGGTGTCTTACTGTACGATTCCTTTTTTTCTGGTGCTCATTATAGCCGCAATATTTCTGTTGCGGCGCAAATGGCAGGAAGGATTATTTTTCCTGGGTTTTTTTCTGGTGCCATTTGTTGCGCTGGCTTTTTTTGGCAAAGTGATCTATCCGCGCTTTTTGTCATTTATGCTGCCGGCGATTTTGGTGCCAGTAATAATTTTCGTAAGTTATCTGTGGGAAACCAAAATCCAAAAACCACTGTTACTTATACTTGCGACAGTTGTACTTGTACCAATTTTGGTGTTTGATCTGCAACTGCTGACTGACCCCGTAAGTGCTCCGTTGCCCTATGCGGACCGACAGCAACTTATTAACGACTGGCCGGCTGGTTACGGGATAAAAGAAGTAATTACTTTATTTACTGTGGAATCCAAAACTAAACATATATTTGTCGGTACTGAAGGGACATTTGGATTATTTCCGATGGCGCTGGAACTATATTTAGGTACCAACCCGAATGTTACGTTTAAAGCCTATTGGCCTGTTTCAGAAGTGCCAGCCGAACTGCGGGAACTGGCAAAAACGTATCCCACGTATCTGCTTTTTAAAGAACGGCAGGATATACCAGGTGAATGGCCACTCTTACTTATCAGTGAGTACCGCAGGGGAGACGGCCCAACCTACTTACGTTTGTTCCGGGTTTTACCACGATCATGAGTAAACTCACTACCTGGTTTTTCGTGCTGGTTTTAACAATTCCGCTCTTGATTCCACTCATGAAAGCCGGATATCCGGTGACTCACGATGGCCTCTGGGCAGTTGTGCGGCAAGCAGAAATGCACCGTGAACTGAAAGACGGACAGTTTCCTCCCCGCTGGTCCAATTACCTGAATCACGGGTACGGGTATCCCTTATTTTCATTTACTTACCCGTTACCGTATTTATTAGGTGAAGTGTTTGTGTTATCAGGTTTTGGGCTTGTGACGAGCGTAAAACTCCTGTTTGCTTTATCAGTACTTGGTTCGGCGGTGAGTTTTTTTCTACTTAGCAACTACCTTTGGAATAAGTGGGGAGGATTAGTCGCAACTGCTTTTTACCTGTATGCGCCGTATCGTATGTTAAATTTATTTGTTCGTGGTTCTCTTGGTGAATCGCTGGCATTTGTTTTGTACCCACTGCTCTTTTTTTTGGGATTAAAACTGATCCGCAAGCCCGAACCCTTGACGAGCGTTTTACTAGCTTTGTTTACTGCGCTGCTGATTACTACCCATAATATTTCCGTTATCTTATTCGCGCCATTTTTCGCAGCCTGGTTACTGTTTCACTTATGGCAAGAGAAACTGCTGGTTACTAGAAATGTGTTTCTTCTTAGTATTAGTCTGAGTATTGGAGTTTTGCTTGCCGCTTTTTTCTGGTTGCCGGCAATGGCAGAAAAACCGCTGATTGCATTAAATCAGGTGCCTTTGGTTGACAAACGGTCATCCTTTTTGACCATGCCAGAGCTGCTTGGCCAGGTGAAAAGTGCACAGACCGGGATTCAGCTTACTCCTGGTCTTTTTCATTTATTGAGTGCAATTGTCGGAATCTGGTTTATCGTAAAACAGGTTAAAACCGTTCAGCAAAAATATACCGCATTGTTTCTCAACCTGCTTGCAGGGGTTACTTTGTTATTATTGTTTCCCGTGTCTCTTCCCATCTGGCAATTGCCGTTTCTTAAAGAAATTGATTTTCCCTGGCGGGTTTTAGGGATGCTGACATTTCTGCTGTCACTGTTGACAGGAGTCATGATAACGGAAAAATCCGGTAAATATTTTGCAATTCCGCTCATTCTCGGGATAGTAATTGTAAATTTGCAGTATGTGAAAGTGACCAGTCGTATCTATGAAACGGATGCGTATTTTGCGACAAATGATGCTACTACCACTTCTCATGATGAGCTAATGCCGGTTGGAGTGAGTGAAAAACCGAAAAACCGGCCAGCTAATTTTGTGGAAACCGGGTCAGCGCAAGCAATTATCTCCGGTTACACCGAGCGTTCTAGTCAAATTAATTTTCAAATTACCACTGATATAAATACATGGGCACGTTTACACAAATTACAGTTTCCTGGCTGGAAACTGTATATAAACGGAAAACAAACTGCTGTAGAAACAGTACCTAAAACTGGCATCATGCAGTTTACGGTGCCATCAGGAACCAGTAATGTTGTATTTGTGTTTACCAATACTCCGGTGCGGATAGTGGCAAATGCGTTGAGCGTGGCCGGGATTTTTAGTCTGGCAGGTTTATGGATCGTGTCAAGAAAGTTATTCCCTTCATCATAATCTTAATCATTTCTTTGCTGGCTGCTTTGCCGGTCTGGCGAAACGGCTTTTTTCCCATGCACGATGATACGCAACCGACCCGGATTTTTGAAATGCATGCGGCTCTCAAAGACGGGCAATTTCCCGTGCGCTGGGTGAAAGATCTGGGTTATGGATATGGGTATCCGATCTTTAATTTTTACGGCCCGCTCCCTTACTATCTCGGTGCGGGATTTATGTTTCTGGGGGTAGATGCATTAGTTGCGACTAAATTAGTCATAACTTTTGGTATGATCCTGGCTGGCTTGGCATTTTACCTCATGGCTTTTGGGAGCTGGGGTAAGTTAGCCGCAGCAATTGGCGCCGTTTTTTATCTATTAGCTCCCTATCACGCCGTACAACTGTATGTCAGAGGCGCTTTGGGTGAATTTCTGGCCTATGCATTTTTGCCATTGGCGTTTGCGCTATTTTCCGGATCACCGTCAAGGTGGAAACTAGTAATAAGCACGTTCGGTTTTGCCGCAGTATTACTTTCGCATACGATTTCCGGCTTTATATTAGTATGGTTTATTGTTATCTATTTTCTGGTAAAACTGGCATGGTATTTGTTACAGAAAAAAAATATCGACAGTTTTACCAAATTGCAGTTTGTTAGTGTATTTTTAGCACTTGGTTTGTCCGCGTTTTTCTGGTTGCCGGCATTTACTGAAGCGCAACTAACACGAGTCAACAAACTCAGCCAAGGAACTAACGACTTTCATAATCACTTTGTGTACCTTGACCAGTTGTGGGATTCTGCCTGGGGATTTGCCGGGTCCAGTACGGGTAGGTTTGACGGCATGTCATTTAAAATTGGGAAATTACATATTATTGGCGTTATGGCTGCATTGGTTCTGTTAGTTTGGAAACGAAAACAACGATTAAAGGTTAACTTGACACAGGCTATATTACTTTTCAGCGGATTTATACTCTCAATAGTGATGATGCTGGAAATATCCCGTTGGCTCTGGGAACTTATGCCGTACTTCGAATTTATCCAGTATCCCTGGCGTTTCCTCATGTTTGCCTGCTTTTTTGGCAGTTATATATTTTTAATTCTGTGGAAACAATTAAACCTGTTGATTCGCTATACGACTGTCAGGTATCTAATCGGATTTACTGTAATTATGGCTGCAGTCATCGGGTATGGTAAATACTTTGAACCGCAATACACGAATAGTAAAACAGCAATTGACTATACGGATCCGGGTAAAATTGCTTGGGATATTTCCAAAATTTCCGACGAATATTTGCCAAAAGATTTTCCAATTCCGAAAACCCGGGACGAAGTCGCCAGCCAGGATTTTCGTGAAAGTAGTGCTATAATTGTGAAAACCCAGGATGTACGCAGCCATCGGCTGCACCTGTCTTTCTCTGCTCAACGCGCGGCAGAGATTTTCTTTTCCCGGGCGATTTTTCCCGAATGGCGAATAATTCTTGATGGAGTAAAAGTAGAGCCGGAAATTGAGAACGGAAAAATTCAAGTTGGAATCCCGGCCGGAGAACACAATTTAACTGTTTATCTTGCCGATACGCCAGTGCGGCTAATTGGTAATTATTTGAGTTTAATAAGCGCTTTGGTTTTATTAGGGTTTGTAATAAAAACACGACAAAGTAGATGAAAAAAACCAAAAAAATTCTCATCACCGGTTCAGCCGGACTGATTGGCAGTGAAGCGGTGAAATATTTTTGCGAACGGGATCATGAAGTAGTTGGGATTGACAATGACATGCGGAAATATTTCTTTGGGAATGAAGCAAGCACCAAATGGAATCGGGAATTACTCACTCACCGTTTTAAAAATTATACACATGTTGCACTTGATATTCGGGATCAGGAGAAACTGACTGAAGTGTTCCGGAAGTTTAAAATTGATCTGATTATCCATACTGCCGCCCAACCTTCGCATGACTGGGCAGCCAAAGAACCGGTGACGGATTTTTCCGTAAATGCCCTTGCCACACTCTACTTACTTGAACTGACTAGAAATCTGGCGCCGGAAGCGGTATTTATTTTTACCTCAACCAACAAAGTCTACGGAGATACGCCAAATTTGTTACCGCTACTGGAGCTTGAGACGCGCTGGGAATTGCCAGAATCACATCGCTTCTATCAGGGAATCAATGAAAGTATGAGTATTGATCAGAGTAAACACAGTGTATTTGGGGCTTCAAAAGTAGCAGCAGATATCATGGTGCAGGAATATGGCAAATATTTTGGCCTGAAAACTTGCGTTTTTCGCGGCGGATGTCTGACAGGTCCAGCCCATTCCGGCACGAAACTCCATGGATTTTTAGCTTATCTTATCCGTTGTATTGCCCGGGGTGACGAGTACACGATTTTTGGTTACGAAGGCAAACAGGTGCGCGATAATATCCATTCGTTTGATCTTGTGAACGCATTTAACGAAGTGTATAAGAAACCGCGGCAGGGAGAAGTTTACAATATTGGTGGTTCCCGTCATTCTAATACTTCAGTGCTTGAGGCAATTGCCAAAGCGGAAAAAATCTTGGGTAAAAAAGCCAAGTACAAAATCGTCAAAACCGCCAGAAGTGGGGATCACATCTGGTATATTTCCGACGTTTCCAAGTTCAAATCTCATTATCCCGGCTGGAATTATAAGTATGACGGCGACCAGATTATCGACGATATCTGCCGACATGGGCATTTCTAAACATGAACTATAACCGAATTCTTATTACTGGTGGAGCAGGTTTTATCGGTTCGCATTTAACTGATTATTTACTCGAAAAGGGTTATACGGTGCGGATTTTGGATAATTTGCATCCGCAGATTCACTTAAATTCGGAGCCGCCGAAGTATTTAAATCCAAAAGCAGAATTAATAGTTGGTGATGTAACCAAGCGATCAGATTGGCAAAGAGCATTAGTTAACATCAATGCAGTAGTGCATCTGGCTGCTGCAGTTGGTGTTGGCCAAAGCATGTACCAGATTGAACGGTACGTGCGTGATAACTGTTTGGGGACTGCTTTATTTTTAGATATTTTAGCCAATGAGAAACATTCCATTAAAAAAATGCTAGTGGCTTCAAGTATGACTGCGTATGGTGAGGGGATGTATGCATGTCCGAAATGTAAGCTTAAACAGCAACCTGGGATTCGTGACGTCAATAATTTAAAACAAAATATTTGGGAACCGCTATGCCATAAATGTAAAACTCAACTGAAACCAATTCCGACTCCTGAAACTACACCGTTAACCAGTCCTTCTGTGTACAGTATCACGAAAAAAGCCCAGGAAGAACTATTTCTCGCAATCGGTAAAGCCTATCAGATTCCTTCGGTGGCTCTGCGGCTTTTCAACGCTTTTGGTACTCGTCAGAGTTTATCAAATCCATACTGCGGAGTGGCTGCCATATTTTTAAGCCGGGTGAAAAATAACCAGCCGCCGCTTCTTAACGAAGACGGGCTGCAAACCCGGGATTTTGTGCATGTGCGCGATATTGCTCGTGCGATCACCTTATGCTTAGAAAATGAACAGGCAAACTACGAGGTATTTAATGTCGGCAGTGGCATACCAGTTCCGATAGTTGAATTAGCTCGAGTCTGTCTGACTCTCTATAATAGTTCCATACAGCCGGAAATCACCGGTAAATTCCGCAGTTTTGATATCCGGCATTGTTTCGCAGATATCAGTAAATTAAAGCGCCTGGGCTGGCAACCTGCGATTAGTTTTGCCCAGGGTATGCAGGAAATTTATGAGTGGTCAAAGACTGAGGTGGCTGTAGATTTAGTGCAGAAAGCAATGCAAGAATTAAATAACCGTCAGTTACAAGGATAAAAAGTTTAGCGATATGAAAATTTCCTTTGTGATTCCGTTTCACAACGAAGAAAAAAATGCCAAGTCGATGATCGAGCGGGTGACTGAGTATGCGGCGACGCAAAAATGGAACTTTGAAATCATTCCGGTGAATGATCGAAGTCAGGACGGAACAAAGAATGTACTAGATGAAGAAGCTAAAAAATATAAATTTGTCCATCCCATACACCGGTTGCCGGACCACAAAGAAACGGGAAACACCATGGGCAGGGCACTTCTTGAAGGTTCAAAAAAAGCCAGTGGCGATATGATCATCTGGACAATGGGAGATTGTTCTGATGACGTAAATACTTACGGATTAATTGTAGAAAAAATTAATGCCGGGTTTGATCTGGTGTTCGCGTCGCGCTACATGATTGGAGGTACTTGGGGATCGCTTGATCCGACCAAAGCCTTTTTATCGTCGCGCGGTACTATGCTGGCCCGATTTTTATTCAAGGTGCCGGTGCATGATATTACCAACGCATTTCGCGGTTTTAGAAAAGAATTATTAAAAACAATAAAACTGGAGTCTGGTGGATTTGCCATTTCGCCCGAGTTTGCAATTAAAACCCATTTAGCCGATTTTAAACTCGGCGAGGTGCCGACAGTGTATCATGACCGGATTGAAGGTGTGTCCAACTTCAAACTGTGGCGCATGACTATTGAATATCTATTGATATTCCTAAAGCTCTTCATTCAAAAAGTGACGAGCATAAAATAACACAATGTTGTAATGGGTATTTGGCCACAAAAGTATTCAAAGAAAACGCTCGCATTTTTTAGTTTGAGTGCAGTTCTGGTTTTTTTGCTGTTTAAGTCGGCATTTTCATCCTATTTTTTTCAGGATGACTGGTTTTCCCTGCGGATAAGTCAAGCATATTCCATTACCGATATCTTTCGTTTTTTTCTGCCAGTTAAAGGTGTAGTTTACTACCGGCCGTTAGGAATGCAAGTGCCCTTCTTTATTTCGCAAACATTATTTGGTTTCACACCTTTACCGCTGCGGATTGCGACCTTCAGTATCCATCTTGTTAACGGGTGGTTGGTGTACCGGTTACTTAAAAAAATAATTGGCAGTACATCTTTTGCTTTAGCCAGCGCATTTTTATATGCAACCTCAGCTACGCAGATGATCATTTTTTACTGGGCAGCCACAATTGCCTTTGTCTTGGCGCCCTTTTTTTATCTACGAAGCGTGCTTAACTTTTTTGACAAAAAAGAGTGGCGAAGCTGGGTCTGGTTTGTGGCTGGTATGCTGGTTAATGAACTGTTAATTACCTTACCCGCGGTAGTAACGATGTACGCTTTAATAAAGGGTAAATTAGAAGTGAAGAGAACGGTAAAGTTCTGGCTCACTGCGCTTGTTTATTTTGTGTTTCGGCTCAAGATTGTCAGTTTTTCAACTACAGGAGGATACACATTTCTTACCTCTATGCATCAGGTGGTTTTAAACTTGCGTAATTACCTGCTGTGGGCATTTAACTGGCCGGACGAAATAACCAATCAGTTCGCGTCATTTATACGATTGAACCCGGAATTTATGCGCGGATTTTTAAAATACGTCTCTGTTTGGACCATTGAATCAGCGCTGATACTGTTATGTTTTGTCGTCGTACCGCTTATAACAGTAGTCAAACGAAAAATCTTAAAACCAGAACTGAAACTACTTGGTTTTGGTCTATTCTGGTTTATCGTCACCCTATCACCAGTGCTTTTATTTTCAAAACATTTCTTTTCTTATTATGTACCGTTACCTCTAGTTGGGCTGTTGATTTTTTTTGGAGTTCTCTGGCAACGAATTAGATACACTTCATCACATCGTTATGCAACGCCCTTATTACTTATAATTTGCAGTGTCTGGTATTGGGCTGCCATGAACACAATGCAATTTAATACACATATTCATTGGAGTGTTCGCCGCGCCAACCGTTCAGAATTATTAGTAACTAAATTACTAAACGCGTATCCAGAGTTACCCAATAATGCCGTGGTGTTAATTCCGCCTAAGTCTGATGAAGAAAACAGATGGGCACTCGGTGAATCAAATGCAGTTAAATTATTGTATGATAATTCTACCCTGGAAACATTTTTTGGGACAAGAACTGAATATTCTCTGGCTTTTCCTGATAGTCAGCAACAGCTATTTGTTTTACCGTGAAATTAACTAAACTCTGGTTGCCCTTACTTGTAGCCGTTTACTTTGTAGTTCTACTTTGGCCGATACGAAGTTTTTACACCCGACCGTTTGACTATGTGTCGCTTGGTGAAACATATGCGAGTTCGCAGTATACTACCGGCTCCGGATCAAAAGGAATTGGTGATGACGGGCTCTATGCATTTGCCGGCTACTATTATATTACCGGTGGAGATCCGTCCCAGGTAAACTTTGAAAACCCGCCATTCGGGAAATACCTGATTGGCTTATCAGTTCTGGTTTTTGGTAATGAAAATAGTATTTATGTTATTTACGCAGCTTTAGTTCTTTGGGGCACGTATTTACTCGCCAAAAGTGTTTTTAAAAGTAAATCACTTGCAGTACTTGCGGTAAGCTTGCTTGGTTTACTGCATTTGTTTATTATCCAATTCGTGCCGACCAGTCCCACCCAATATAGTATTACATTACTTGATTTGCCGCTGACCATGTTTTTCCTGTGGGGAGTGTGGTTTTTTCTCCGTACACCAGCAAGCTGGTGCAGTTACCTTATTTCTTCACTACTATTCGGGCTGGCATTTATCACGAAGTTTTTCCCGGCGCTCTTGATTTTACTTCCGGTACTTCTTGGGTATCAATTTTTTTACCGAAGAAAAGATTTGATTAAGTACGGGATAACCTTGTTGTTGGTACCGTTTATCTATCTGGTAAGTTATCTGGTTTATTTTTACTACCACGCATCTCTTGTTGAATTTATCGAGTTTCAAAAATATATAATTTCCTGGCGGCTTGGTAACCCAATAGTTATGGGTAATATTTTCCGGACGATTTTTACCGGTAGTTACCAGAATTGGTGGGATGGTGGATTAACCATAGACCACGAATGGACACGGGAGTTGCCGGTACTGTTTATTCTGGCGCTTATTGGTGGCATGTATGCCATAAAAACTAATAACCACAAATTGCAGTTGCTTCTGGCATTAAGCCTCGTATTTATCACATATCTGACAGTTGGGAGTGTGGGTGTAGCTCGATATTTACTCGTGGTGACGCCATTTCTTACTATACTTTCGGCAAATGGCGTCAGTAAAATTGTGAGTCTGGTTTTTGCTATACTAGTGTCACGTGGATATACCAAACCCGTCTTTAAACACACAGGAAATTAAGCGTCGGTCATTTTTTGGGATGATCGCGCTCACCTCACGCACATTTTTGTTACAGATCATCTCGCTGGTAGCAACATTTATTCTGACCGTACTCCTTGATCCGGCTGTGTTTGGGGTTTTTTTTGTGGTGAGTGCGGCAATTAATTTTCTTAACTATTTTTCAGATATTGGGCTCGCGGCCGCGCTCATTCAAAAAAAAGAGGAACCGAGTCGGGTTGACTTAATCACGACTTTCACTATTCAGCAGACACTGGTGGTGACTGCGGTAATCTTGGCGCTCGTGTTTTCTCGACAAGTGGCGGGATTTTTCAATTTAGGTGCCAGTGGTCTGTTTTTGTTTCGAATACTGGCAATTGCTTTCTTTCTCTCATCTTTGAAAACAATCCCTTCGGTGCTTTTGGAACGCAAGCTCAACTTTCAAAAATTGGTTATTCCCCAAATTA
The DNA here is from genome assembly GCA_003524845.1 of Patescibacteria group bacterium. Lineage (GTDB taxonomy): Bacteria > Patescibacteriota > Microgenomatia > UBA10105 > UBA10105 > UBA10118. Next base: position 5,078 of record DQGR01000003.1, on the reverse strand, counting down.
TTGAGACCGTCAGTTTTTATGCAGTCACGATTATTTTAGCCGCACAGGGTTATGGAGTAGTGAGTTTTGCCTGGGGAGCATTGGTGCGGGGAATCACTGGAACTGCAGCCCTGTATCTACTTGCCCCGTGGAAACCGGGTTTGGGATTAAACCAAACGAGTGCCCACCATCTATTAACATTTGGGATTCCCTATCAGGCCAACTCATTTCTTGCCCTTGTTAAAGATGATTTGTTAACTGTGTTCCTGGGCAAATGGTTACCGTTTGCCGCAGTCGGCTATATCGGTTGGGCGAAAAAATGGGCTGAGATTGCCTTACGGCTCATTATGGATAACATTATTAAAATCACCTTTCCGGCTTTTTCCCGTCTGCAGCATGATATGGCGTTACTGAAAAAAGCCATTGAGAAATCGATTCTCCTGTTGTCACTACTCACACTACCGATTGCAGTGGGGATGGTGTTTATGATGCGGCCGTTTATTGATGTGGTGCCGAAATACAGCAAATGGGAGCCGGCATTGCTTTCCTTCTATTTATTTACTATTTCGTCAGTACTCGCAGCTCTTTCAAGTCCTCTGGTCAATGCCCTGAACGCAATTCGTAAGGTGCACTATACATTTTATCTGATGATTATGTGGACGACTCTCACTTGGATTATGGCGCCGTTATTTATTAGTTTCTTTGGGTTTAACGGCGTTGCTATTGCCGCTTCATTTATCAGTATTACTTCATTTGTGCCCATTTTTCTCCTGCGTAAAGTAGTTTCATTTCGACTGGTTTCCCAGATTATAAAACCAGTTGGTGCGACTTTAGTTATGATTCTGAGTCTATTGATTGTTTTTTCTGTGGTGACTCAGCCTATTTGGCAGTTAATAATCGGCATTGGAACGGGTTTGACAGTTTACACCTTAGTAATTTATATACTTATGGGTAAGGAACTGGCACCGTACATTTCATTACTGAGAGAAAAACGCTAGAATTGTAACTAACATGCACAAAAAAATATCCGCAGTGATTAATACCCGGAATGAAGAAGCAAATATCGTCCGCTGCATCAGAAGCGTGGTGCCGTATGTTGACGAGGTGGTTGTGGTCGACATGGAGTCAACTGACGACACGGTAAAACTTGCTCACCAATACACAAGCCGGATCTTTAAGCATAAAAATACCGATTATGTTGAACCTGCCCGTAATTACGCCATTTCCAAAGCCCAGGGAGAATGGATATTGCTCGTAGATGCCGATGAAGTGATTCCGGACACATTGGGTCTGAAACTGCGAAAATTGACTGAAGGCGAATACAGTTACTTTGGTATCCCGCGCAAGAATTTTATTTTCGGAACCTGGATTCAGCATAGCGGCTGGTGGCCGGACTACCAGATCCGTTTTTTTGAAAAAAATGCGGTGAGTTGGAATGACGAAATTCACAGTATTCCGGTGACTACCGGCAAGGGGATTGATTTACCGGCAACCGAGGCCGAGGCGTTTATGCATCATCACTATGTGACGATTGAACAATATATCGAACGCTTGAACCGCTACTCGACCCAGGAAGTCCGGCAGCTGCTGCGTGACGGCGTGCATTTTGAATGGAAAAATTTAATTGCCAAACCGACTAATGAATTTTTATCCCGGTTTTTTGCCTGGGAGGGTTATAAAGATGGCGTGCATGGATTGGCTTTGGCATTACTGCAAGCATTTTCATTTCTGGTAGTCCAACTCAAGCTGTGGGAGCAGCAGAAATTTGAAACGCATACGCCGCAAAATTTTCTGGACGAGTCAAACGAGGTACTTAAACGTTCATATAACGATATCACCTACTGGTACCAGACAACCAAATATCAGGAAGCTGAAGGCGTCAGTAAAACTCTGGCTAAAATCAGATCAAAAATCAAACTATGAATAGTAACCGCTCGCTGATTATAGTTTTAGGCGTAGCGCTTATTTTCTTGGTTACTAATACTATCCTTATAGATTACCATTTATTTTTAGGAAAGTTTAAGACCCGTGACGTTGAGTTAGTTCAGCCGTTACCTGATATCACCGAGACAGCAACTCCCCCTCAAACTTCTTCGACAGCTAGAATCCAAACCAACGCTGAAATTAGCAACTTGATAAAAACAGCAACCGAATCGTTAACCTTGCGCGTGGACGCGTTAGCTGGAAATAGCAGCCAGCCAGAAACTGCGGTTACGCAAAACCAGCCTGTCAAGGAATATTATGTGCCTTTGGGTACTGGATCAACCAATTCGACTGCTTGGGTGGATTTACCGGGAGTTGAAGCCTATATTGCTCCCAGTAATTACGGCACGATTGTAGAAATGTACCTTGAGGTGGCGATTCGCGTGCCGACTGGCAGCGGTCAGGTATTTGCACGGCTGAAAAACGTGACTGATAATAACAGTTTGTTTGAAAGCGAAGTCTCCTACGAAGGTACGGCGGGTAAACTCATTTCCTCAGGTAAAATTCCGGTTCCCACACAAACCCGGCTGTACCGGATGCAGTTGCGCTCTTCACTCGGAGCCAATGTCGTTCTTGACAACGCGCGGATAAAGTTGTTTGTGAAGTAGTAGTAGAATGAGTTGTTAACGTTAGTTTTTTAAAATAGTAAAAAAAGTATGTCAATATTTCCTGAACATTTAGAAAGAGTAAGTTACACTGGTTATGAAACTGCTTGCTTGATAGACAGAATCGCACAGGTTTTTGGAGAACCAGAGTATAGATTGACTCCAGAAGACAATCCTGATAGCTTGCAGGAAATAGCCACGTATTTTCTTCCTTCAGTTGGTGAGCAGAGAACTGTTTATCCTGATATTTCCGGAGCGGTATTAACCATCGTGCGCACCCTTTCTCAAGAGTTTCCATATTTTGCCGTGGACTTGCGGACTTATAGAAAAGGAATGAGACAACGGTTTTTTCCACTTCCTGACATTACCGAAATCCAAATTGACACAGAACGTAAAAGAGTGTATTTCTTTCGCTTAGAAACTGATGGACTTGTATCATCACCTCTAGGAATATCTGTACAAGGTGAACTCTTTGGGTAATAATTATTATTTAGCCTCGGAATATACATTTTCCCGCAGAAATCCTATACTTACACTAGGAGTTTGTTTTTGCCTGTAGTTTAAAGGACGTCATCTTGGTTAATCCAGGATCTGACGTCTGATTCCTGATAAGCAAGAATGACGTCAGAAAGGTTTAATCAGTATAGTGTTTCATATGAGTTTTTAATAAATCCTTTATGAAAATAGCGGTTATTATTCTTAACTACAACGGTAAAGAAGATACACTCACGTGCCTTGAATCACTGCAAAAAGTCGTTGGTGACGGGTATACGACCGAAACAATAGTGGTGGATAATGCTTCAGGGGACGATTCAGTTGTCGAAATCCAGGAGAAGTATCCGGAGGTGAAGTTGCTCATTAACCCACAAAATTTAGGTTTTTCCGAAGGTAATAATGTCGGCATCCGCCACGCACTTACCAATCAGGCCGACTATATTTTACTGCTGAATAATGATACCACAGTTGACGGGTACCTGTTTCGGGAACTGCTTGTGGCAGAGAAAACTATTGATAAATCAGCGGTGATGGGACCGAAAATTTATTTTTCTTCGGGCCGTGAGTTCCATAAAGACCGGTATAAACCGGAAGAGTTGGGGCAGGTTCTCTGGTATGCCGGAGGAAAAATAGACTGGGACAATGTAATTGCATCGCATCGGGGAGTTGACGAGGTTGACCGGGGACAATTTAACGAACTCGGTAAGACTCAATTCGTGACCGGCTGCGCCCTATTTGTACCCCGGGTGATCTTTGAAGCAGTTGGTTTATTTGATGCTAAGCTCTATCTCTACTATGAAGATGTGGACTTTTGTAAACGGGCGCAAAAAAAAGGTTATGATCTTTATTATATTCCCGGAGCGAAAGTTTGGCATAAAAACGCAGTATCAAGTGGAGGGTCGGGATCTGACCTACAGGTGTATTACCAGACGCGTAACCGGTTACTAATAGGTATGCGTTATGCACCGTGGAAGACAAAACTGGCACTTATGCGCGAAGCGACTTTACTTCTTATGTCCGGCACACCAACCCAGCGTTATGCAGTGGGTGATTTTTTACGTAAAAAATACGGGCCTCGAGATACCGGGACATTTAAAATGCCGGATTTCCGGCGCTACTTGCCCGGAGGCACGAAAAAAAATCCATGAAATTGAGCGCGATAATTTTAACGAAAAACGAAACCGCCACAATTGGTGATTGTCTTGCCTCATTAAAAGACTTGCAGTGTGATGAAATTCTGGTAATTGATGATGAGTCAACCGATCAGACTGTACAAATAGCCAGGGCAAAAAAAGCTCAAGTATACACGCATAAAAAAGATAACTTTGCTGAAGCGCGCAATTTTGCCGCGACAAAGGCAAAGGGGGACTGGCTGTTATATATCGATGCTGATGAGCGTTTGTCGGCTGTCTTGGTTACTGAAATAAAAAAGACATTAGAAAAGAAAACTAATTATGTAGCTTATTCGCTCTTACGGGTTAATTACTATTTGGGCAAACGCTGGCCGAAAACAGAACAACTCGTCCGTTTACTGCAAAAAGATAAGCTAATTAAGTGGCAGGGTTCGGTGCACGAAACTGCGGAAGTAAACGGCGAAATTAGCGCGTTGCATGAGCCCTTAATACATCTTACCCATCGCAGTTTAAGTGAAATGGTGACCAATACGATTGAGTGGTCACAAATTGAAGCGGAATTACGTTTCAAAGCACATCATCCACCAGTTACCTGGTGGCGGATTCCGCGGGTGATGTTGCCAGTATTTTTTGATTATTATATTACTCAAGGTGGCTGGCAGGTGGGGACTGTAGGTTTAATTGAAAGTATCTACCAGGCATTTAGTATTTTTATTAGCTACGCCAGACTGTGGGAAATGCAACAAAAACAAACGAAATAGCGTGCTGTTTGAGATAATTATTCTAGTTTAGATTGTCATTGCGATCCGCCGGAGGCGGAGAAGCAATCCTGTGTGTTTCGAGATTGCTTCGTCTCAGCCAGCTGGCGGATCCTCGCAATGAC